>JAHEEB010000993.1 GCA_024640925.1 Bacteroidota bacterium
ATTCCGGTCAACCCATAGAAGTAAGATGGACTACTAAAAATAAAGGTTCTGGAAAAACAGATGCAGGTAGCTGGACCGATAGGATATATATTTCAGCAGATACCCTGTTTACCGGATCTGAAACAATTCTGAAAGAAATTATTCATACAGGATTTCTTGAAATGGGGGCAGCTTACAAACAGGCTGAAATTGTTAACGTTCCAAATAACATCTATGGAAAATATTATGTCTATGTCCTTACAGATTATAACAATCAGGTATATGAACATGCCAATGAAAACAACAATTATAATCGAAGCGATTCATTAACAATAATATTAACTCCTCCACCCGATCTTGTCGTCTCTGGAATTACAATACCCGATACAGCCAGCAACAATGAAACAATATCTATAAACTGGTCAGTATTAAATCAAAGTGGAAGTGCTACGCTTGTCCGCATCTGGACAGATAGTATTTACCTGTGCAAGGGCGATTTGTTTAAAAAGGAAAATGTGATAGCTAAAAATGGGTTGAAACATTATGGAGTTTTGAAAACAGGCGAGTTCTATGAAAATAATATAAACTTTACTATTCCTGAAAGAATTAATGGTCAATATTATTTTTATGTGGAAACGGATTCGAAAGATGATATTTTTGAATTTAAGGAAAACAATGAGAATAACACGAAAAGAAGCGATGCGATTCAAATCGAGTCGCCTGATTTGACAATTAACAATATTACTCTGGCTGATACAGGTTTCTCTGGAGAGAAGACTACTATTAGCTGGGAGATTCTAAACAATGAAAAAGGAAATATATATAAAAAGAGTTGGATAGATCGGATTATGATTTCTCCTGATCCTCAATATAACCCCTCAAGCTGTATCAGGTTATCTGATGTTTGTTATTATGAATTGATGAAAAACAATAAAATGTTGAATAAACAGCAAAGCATTGAACTTCCCGATGGCCTTCAGGGTAAATTTTATATATATGTGTACACCGATTATGGAAATGATATAACTGAAACAAATGAAACCAACAATGTAAATGTTAATGGTATACCTGTTTATATTAATTTATCACCCTGGCCCGATTTAAATATTTTATCAGTAAGTATATATGACACTGCTACTGCTGGTGCCTTTCTAGAAATTAATTATAAAGTCAAAAACATTGGGAGTGCTGCTACAAAAGAAATTATTTGGACCGATTCTATATATCTGTCATCAAAGCCTGTTTGGGATAGAGCTTCTTCTGTAAATATTCGAGGGTTTCTTGCTCCTGTTTCACTTGATAAGGATTCATCTTATTCAGTAACTGAAAAAATTCAGATACCCATGTTTACTGCAGAAGGCAATTACTATATTTATGTTTATGCGGATGCTTCAGATACGATATATGAAAATGCCAGTGAGAACAACAATGTATATCGTTCCAACAGTTTGTTCGTGCTTGGCTATACTCCAGTAGATCTTGCTTTAAAGAATGCTGTTGGTCCTGATACTGCAGCTTCCGGAAAACAAGTAGATATTCAGTGGACGGTTGAAAATATTAGTACATCAGGTACTCCAGTAAATTTCTGGTATGATGCTGTTTATCTTTCCAAGGATACTCTTTGGGATTCTCAGGATATTAGTATTGCTGAATGGCTGCATAAAGGCAATTTGCTTGGAAATCAATCCTATACTACTTTAAAGACATTGACAGTACCCAATGGAATATCTGGAGATTATTACTTTATGGTGGTATGCGACAAGAATAATACAGTTCTGGATAAAAACCTATTAAATAATTCAAAAGCCGTTATCAACAATGAGGGAGAATCAATTCCTGTTGAGATAGAATTAACACCTTCTTCCGATCTTGAAGTTTCATCCTTTATTACACCAGAAGAAGCTGTCTCGGGACAACCTCTTGATGTTACTTTTACTATTACAAATAGGGGGCAGGGAAATACAATTCAGAATACATGGATTGATCAGGTCTTTTTATCGTCGGACGAAGTAATAGGTTATGACGACAGGGTTGTAGGTACATTTACACATTCAGGAGTTCTGTTACAAGGAAATACTTATACCGATTCAGTAAAAATAAACATTCCCATAAATGTGATCGGCAATTATATTCTGATTCTTAAAACTGACAACAATAACATGGAATATGAGCATCAGGCAGAAGATAATAATACAGCATACTCTTACATTACATGTAATGTGCCACCACCATCGGATTTAGTGGTTTCTGATATAAAAATACCTACCCAGGCTCACGTGGGTGAATATATAAATGTGGCATGGACTTTAGAAAATACAGGGACCAATCCGGCTAAGGGAAATATGAAGGATATTTTGTTTTTATCTTTTGATAAGGTATGGGATGCTGAAGATAAAATTCTCGGAACTCTTTCTTCAGAAATAGACTT
>JAHEEB010000994.1 GCA_024640925.1 Bacteroidota bacterium
TGTAGAAACTGGCGGTATGGCGATTAAAGCAAGCAGTTGGTGCAAAAACCTGTGCATCACCTGTCCAGCCTAACCGTTCATCGCGTTGAGGACAGTCTGTAGGCACATCGAGAAAATTGCCTCTCAGCCCCCACTGAATGTTTTTTTGAAGTTGGTTAATCAATGGATTGGAACATTCAAAATCACCAGTAGCTTCCATATCAGAGTGAATAACTCTGGCTTCGATATCATCACGGTTAATTTCACCTTCGTAACCACTTATTTTTATATACCGAAACCCATGGAATGTGAATCGCGGTTCCCAAACCTCCATGCCTTCTCCTTTAAAAATATAGAGGTCTTCAGCTTCTGCTTCACGAAGATTCTCAGTGTAAAAATTGCCGTCCCTGTCAAGAACTTCAGCATGGTTTATAACAACCTGATTGCCTGGTTTTCCTTTTAGTTTAAATTTAACCCAACCGACCATATTTTGTCCCAAATCAAAAACCAGTTCTCCTTTGGGAGTAATAATTCTTTCAACAGGGTTAATGGTTTCCGTAATCCTTACCGGAACACCTTCCGAGGCAACCAGATTATCATATTCATAATCCTTTTCGGTTACAAGCTTCCAATTTTGATCATCAAACCCAGGACTGTCCCATCCAAACTGTTCCAGGCGGGCATCATATGATTCCCCGTTATAGATATCAGATTTCAGAATAGGACCAGTAATTGATTTCCAGTCTTTATTACTTGAAATAAATTCTTCGGTATTGTCGGTGTAAATAATCTTTAACTGAAACAACAAAGCAAGTTTGTCGCCATAAAGATTCTTTTTTCCTTCCCACCCGAAGAATCCCCTGTACCAACCATCTGCGAGGATGACACCAATCGCATTTTCTCCCGATTTTACCTGTTTTGTTAAATCATACACCTGGTATTGCAGACGCTTATGATAGCTTGTCCAACCAGGAGTAAACAAATCAGTACTGACTTTTTGTCCGTTCAGACTCAATTCATATAAGCCCCTGCTGGTTATATAAACCGTTGCCTTCAGCACTGATTTATCAATGGAAAAATCTTTTCGGAGATATGTCGATGGACCCGATACCAGCGTATCTTCTTCTATCACGGGTTCTATCCAACGAGCTTTCCAGTCTGCTTTGTTTAATAACCCCATTTCCCAGAATGCGGGCTCGCTCCAATCCGATTCTTGTCCTTTATTGTTCCAGGATTTCGCTTTCCAGAAAACACGCTCTCCAGATAAAAGAGGACGACCATTGTATTCGATGTGAACAGATTTTTCCGATTCAATCCGACCAGAATCCCAAACTAAATTTAGTTCCTTGTCCAAATCTCTGGAACTGTTGGAACAGATAATCCTGTAAGCCGTTTGTATAACGCCCCTTCCATCAGCAGTAAGTTCCCAGCAAAGCCGTGGATGGTTTGTTACCAGTCCAAGCGGATTTATCTTATATTCTGTACGAATATTTTTTATCTTAAACACAATAATTCAATTAGAAAATTTTCAGGCCTCTTCCTCTTCAAGTGATTTGCTTTTCATCCAGAAGGGTGCAGAAACAAACCAAAATACCATACCAACTGTCATAAGCAGATAATGAGTTTTTATTTCAATCACTCCGTTAAAAACAAGGAGTGATGGTAGTATTGTCAATATCAGACCAATAACAGATATGATTATTAAAAGCATTCTCATTGTAAACCTCCTTCCTTGATAAGAGTTACATTTTCTTTAGTTTTTTGTTGGATTAAACTGAAGACTAAATAAAAACCGGCAGCAATAATCCATTCTGGTCCGACAAGGAACATTAAATCCATTTTTAGAGAAGCCAGCCACTCAGGTAGTCTTCCATTCAAAGCCTTTGACAACCATACAAAATTATCTTTTCCGTAAATAAAAAAAGTAATCAGGAGAGTAGAGCCCCAGGCAAGCGCAGATGGCCAGCTAAATAACCGATTATATTTTTCAGTGAAATTGCTTACTAGTCCAATTTTTGGGAAAAGCCAAAAATCGAGAATTATAAAAGCTCCCAGCGGCATTAAAACCAAACCATAATAACTAACAATACGGTCAAGATTAGCATTCACAGCAGGAATACAAGCAGTGATAATCATAAAAACACCTGCAGCAAAAGTTACTTTCCAACGTTTCCAATTAGGTGTAGCAACCTGAATAGCAAGTCCTGCACGATAAAGAGTCGGATTAGCAGTTGTCCAACCAGCTATAACAACACAAACAGCACCTGCAATTCCAGCCCCAAACACAGCAATAGTACCAGGTTGAGGATTAGTCTGTCCAGAAGCCAGGTAAGCTGCACATAATATACCTGAAGCAATCCATGCCATATAATGACCCAGAAACATGCCAAAAGCAGAAGCAAAGCCCTGTGTCCATTTTTTTGCATA
>JAHEEB010000995.1 GCA_024640925.1 Bacteroidota bacterium
TCCTTGTAGTGAAGATGTGGAATTGCACTCTGTTCTTGTGAAAACAGAAAATACACTGTTGAAAGAATATTACGAAAATAAAAGATTATTAAACGAGGTTGAGATTAAAGATTACTTTGCTACGGGAAAAAACATGAAAACCCCACCATTAAGTATTATGGTTTATATTATAAAAGTATGATTCTGGCATTTGACACATATTATTTTGAAGATAAGGCAAAAACGGTATGTTTTCGTTTTGAAAGATATACCGATATAGAACCTTCGGTAATTTATACCGATTTAGTTTCGGGAGTTGAGGAATATGAGCCTGGAGCTTTTTATAAAAGAGAATTGCCCTGTATTATTAATCTATTGGAAAAGAATAATCTTTCAGGCATTGATGTGATTATTATTGATGGTTTTGTTGTTCTGGATGATAATGGAAAAATAGGATTGGGTGGACATTTATATGAATATTTAGGGAAGAAAGTCGCGGTAATTGGAGTAGCGAAAACGAATTTCGCCCAATTAAATAAGAATAAACGTGAAATTCTCAGAGGGAAAAGTAAGAATCCGTTATACATAACAGCCATGGGAATTGATCTGGAAGAAGCAAGTAACAGCATAAAAAACATGAAAGGTGAATATCGAATACCAACGCTGTTAAAACAACTCGATACAATGACGAGAGTAAAGTGAAGTTTTCACGAAAAAGCTTATTTTTTCACTAAGAAAAAGAATTTGATGCAGTTAAATTCATGCGTCAAACTTGTGATAAAATTTGTTCTGTTTAATTGTAATTATATAGCTCAAATCTAAGTATTGAATAATTGTTTGCAAATATTCTGATATGTCTGCCCTGATGTATTTGGTCTCCATTCAGGCGCCTGATAACCTTCCATTTCCCATCTTCAAATCTTCCTTCTTCTGCTTTTAATATCCCTACATTTAACAAAGAATCCTGTAGATTTTTGAATGTAATCACAATTCCTGACCCTGCCACATAAAACTCCCTTTCATTGGTTTGTACAATTATTGCGCCGGTCATATCCCATGTATCATTTCCAGAACCTGCTTCATAACCTAATGTATAACTATGGCGTGCAGTAAACTCGTATTCTCCGAATTGCAAAACACTTTCCTGATTTTCTTTGTCGAACAGAACACCTTCCATTTTATCCTGACCATGATGTGCTGTAATAACAGGTGTAAATTGCTCTATAACGCTATACATTTTCCCCAGAGGCTCATTTATTGTATCCTGCACATCTTCGATAGAGAAAGGTGCAAACCCAATGCCTTCGTAATGGCCAAAAGCATATGCAGCTTTGGCAGCAACCGTATTATCAAAAAGGTGTTCGGGAATAAACAACGGGTTCTCCTGGCGAGTGTATAAATCGCACCAGTGTTTAAAATCGGGGTTATAGAAATCGGGCGACAGGAAATCGATTGCAGGCCCTGCAGCTTTCCATACATCCATTATATGAGGCAGCGGACCAGCACTTGGATAACCCGTTCCAGGTTCTCTTCCGGGACGATTTAATGCTGCATTGACATACATAGGCAAAGGGTAAATATCCTTACCAGCTTTTGCTATTGCATTCGTATATTTTGCATAGTACCAGGCCATAAAAATTTCATCCGTATGAAATCCTTTCCCGAAAATCTCTTCCCAGTTCCCTGAATCTTTATATCCGTTTACGGCCCAATTTTTTTTAAACTCGGGCACTAAATTATCCTTGTGTTCTTTTAAATATTGAATGAGTTCAACAGGAACATTTTCTATGAATTTCTCATTGGCAAGCTGTTGATAATCTCTTGCCGTTGGAAGCATGCCAATCTCATTTTCTACCTGAACCATTATAATTGTATGGTCGTTACCATCAAAACTTCTGATGTGTTTCATTAATGCCTGAAATGCTTTTAAATCGGCCTGTAAATTATTTTCACTAAATGGGCTTAATATCTCATGACTTTTTCCTTTGTCATCTTTAATTCGTGGAAATTTGTCCTGGTTTGTTTTAACCCATGCAGGAGCATGACTTGACATACTATTTTTCCACGATCCAAACCACAGAAAAACAAGTTTAAGATCGTGCTTTCTGGCTTCATTAATCAGTTGATCAAGTAATTCAAAATCAAATCGGTCTTCGGCTGGTTCAATCAATTCCCAGTATACGGGAGCAATTACTGTATTCAGATTCATAGCTGTCAATTTGGGCCATATAGGCTCCATGTATTCCAGACTGGTAAAAGATGAATTACCCAGTTCGCCCCCCAGAATCAAAAAGGGCTTTCCATCAACAATCAATTGAGTTGTTTTTCCCAGCTTTCTTAAACAGGGAATTTGTGAGGTTTTCAGCTGTTCCGTATTATTATTTTGTGTCCCTTGGTGACATCCGATGAGAATTATGGATATAACAC
>JAHEEB010000996.1 GCA_024640925.1 Bacteroidota bacterium
GAGTAAACTATTTCAACTGGACCATTTCCAACAATAAATGTCCGGCTTCTGCCGATTCTGCAAGAGTATTGGTAGCACCTCCTCCTGTCGATATTGTTCTATCCAATGGAGATCCTCTTCCGCTAATTATATGTCAAAACGATGTAATTACTATTCGCGTTATACCAGCAGAAGATATAACTCCCGATAGTTATTTATGGACTTTGCCAAATGGATTGATTATATTATCGCAGAATGGCGATGAAGCTACGATACAAGCAACCAACGGAGTTGGTGGAAGCATTTTGGTCACTGCTATATACAATGGTTCGCTTTCAGGCACTTATTCATCACTGCCTGTTAATGTAAGTCTACAGCCTGCAAAACCGGTATTTGAGGAGGAACCAGCAATATTATGCCTGAATGTAGATGACTTGGCAAGCATACACCTTGATCCTACCATTGATTCTATAGAATGGATATTACCTTATGGTATCTACCCTGTTAATTTTCCAAAATCAACATCTGAATCGATAGAAATACAGGCAATTGACATGATGAGTGGCTATATTAAGGCCAGAACTTTTAATAATGGTTGTACAAGCTTAGGAGCTATCGACAGTTTTGCTGTTTCAGTAAGTCAAGCGCCCGATAAACCGCTTCTTTTCCTTGGAACTGATGGTGGTACTGCTGACGCTGTTTGTGCCAATTCACTGGCTTTACTCTGGATTCAAAACAATGATGCCAATGTTACATATGAATGGGAATGGGAAACCAACGTCGAGCAGATTCAGTACTTTGGTGATAATAACTCTGCAGCTCTTTTCCACATCAATGAATCGAATAGCAATATTAATGTAAGAGCCATTTCCACAGCTGCTGCATGCAATACAAGCGAATGGTACAATTTTTACGCCTGGCCACAAGATCAGGAGCCAGCTACTATCAATAGTTTAACAATTACCAATCCGGCAGGACAAGCTCCCATGGCTTTACAAATAGGCCAGAATTATACCTTCACAGCCAGTGGAAGCGGTGAATACTATTTCTGGGATATTCCTGAGGGTTTTCAATCAATTGCTGATGGTTATTCTTATGATGAATCTTCGCTGTTAAGCCCATTGCAAACAACAGCAGGCTATCTTGATGTATATGCTATCACTCTCAGAGGTTGTGCAAGTCCTTATACACGTTTGAATATTGGTACACCAGGTTCACTTCTTCCACCCGAATACATCTCTGGTGAAGTCAATATTTGTCAGGGTACCAACCTGAATATTACTGTTAGCAATGTTGGAGCGACACAATATATATGGACTCTGCCAGATAATACATCCTTCACTACCTCAACACCTGTATTAAATGAGACAATCAATACCTCTATGCGTGGAATTATGACTGTTGTGGCAAGAAATACCACAACCAGCAGTACCCCTCTAGAAATTGAAATAGAGGTAAGACCGACATTTATTGATGCTGTTGGTTTTGTTGATGATGAAGGAAATAAGCTTGAAGAAATCGAAGTATGTTCATATGATTATGGGAAAAGAGTAAATCACCTAAATGCTTTGGCATCAAGTTATATATGGGAAATTCATGGATCGGCTATTCAATTTGAACCAAGGTATGAACCAGGTCATGAAGAGGACAATGATTATGAACTTGAGAACCGCACTTCGCCTGTTGATACAATGATGCCTATTAGCTGGGTAAGCTGGCGATGCCGTAATGATGGTACCGATGGCGGATATATTATTGTAACAGCCATAAATGGGTGTGGCGGACCCAATGTTACTGATTCGATATATTATTACTGGGCAAAACCTTTCGATATTATTATACCCGAATTTACCGAAAATCCAACGGAATTATGCGTTGGTTCCAAGGCAAATTTCGAGGTGGCAGCTATTTCGGGAGCAGAGGATTATGTATGGCACTTCCCAGATGGACTTGTGGCTTCGGATCTTGTAACTAATTTACCTTCGATCACAGTGGATGTAACAAATGGGGCTGGCGGTGTTGTAACCGTTTATGCCAACGGGAACACATGTGGAGGTGGAAGAACTGCCGAACAAACCTCGGAACCTGTTACAATTCAGGGAGAACCAATCGATTTTCATTTTATTGACGAACCAGCCGCCGCCTGCGAAGGGGATGCTATTACCTATTCAGTGAATGATATAGGTGCACCTGTTTATAACTGGACACTTCCTGAAGGATTAGCTTCTACCATTGTAGACGATGACGATGCATCAGGCATAATTATTACTGGCTCGTGGAATGAAGAAGACAGAGCAAATTTAATAAATGGCGAATACAGATCAGCTTCAAACAACGCAGCAAGAAGCATTACCTATACCCCTACCCTCCCCTATTCAGGTACTTACAGGGTATCCATTTCATATTTTGTTAACTGGGAT
>JAHEEB010000997.1 GCA_024640925.1 Bacteroidota bacterium
TTGCACGAAGGATTTCATGTATTGGGTCTGCGTCGCGGTTGGGCAGGAATTGTTGAACTTGTCAGGGACAAAAAAGCTGACAATAGCGATAAATACATGGTTCTGACCGAAGAAATTGTAAACAGGGCAGGACGTACAGGTGGTACTTTTCTGCATACTTCACGTACAAGACCTAGTCATGTACCAATCGAACTTGTTCCCGATCATCTAAAAGATGCATACACAAATGAGGTTAATGATCTTACTGCAGAAGTAGTCAAAAACCTTGAATTTCTTGGGGTTGACTACTTGATACCAATTGGTGGCGATGATACCCTCAGTTATGCCGCACGTTTATCCTCCGAGGGTATTAAAGTTGTGGCAATTCCTAAAACAATGGATAATGATGTTCCCGGAACAGACTACTGTATAGGTTTTAGCACATGCGTGACACGTACTATCCAGATGTGTAATACATTAAGAACTTCTGCGGGTTCTCATGAGCGAATTTTAATTCTTGAAGTTTTTGGAAGATATGCTGGTTTTACAGCCATGTTACCTACTATGGCTGGTGCGGCAAACAGGTGTGTAATTCCCGAATACAAATTTGACATAGATTTATTAACCCAATTACTGGTTGAGGATAGAAATAAAAATCCAAGCAAGTATTCTGTCGGAATAGTATCTGAGGGAGCTATGCTTTCCGGCGATAGCGAGATGGTTTATCGTTCTATGGAAAAAGATGCTTATGGTCACGGAAAACTTGGTGGCATTGGCGAATTGGTATCCTTTAAAATCAAGGAACTTTCTCCAAAATATAACAGAGGTAAAAAAATTAATATTATATACCAGCAACTAGGCTATCTGGTGAGGGGAGGGGATCCGGATGCGATTGATTCTATTGTCCCTATGGCATATGGAAATCTGGCGCTTGATCTTATTATAAAAGGAATTCATGGCCGACTGGTGGTACTCAGAAATGGCCGATACGATAATGCTCCTATCGATGTAGTGACAAGTACAAATAAAAAAGTTGATGTTAACAGGCACTACAATATCGAACGACTCCGGCCCCATTATAAAAGTTTTGAATTCCAGCCATTATTCATTATGACTGGGAGTTATTAATCAGACAAATGAACAAAATAAAGGCTGTCAAGAATTAAATCTGACAGCCTTAATTTTATTCTAATTTAGCCCAAAAGAATAAAACTATTTCGTTTTCACATGTACCCATGCCCTGGGTGTTAAATCATCCCTCACGCTGGATAAATCATTAATAGCCGTGGTGAAATCAGAATATGATTTTGCCGATACTCTGTAATATCCCTGTGAACTGGAATAAATAACCTGTGGCTGATATCCTTTTTCCTGTATTTTGTTAGCATATTTCTTTGCGAGTTGTTCACTCAGAAAACTGCCTACAATCATATAAAATTTATCGCTGGTATATCCAACTCCAGTTTCCGAATAATTTTGTTGAACTGGTTCTGTTTCCTGCGTAATTGTTGGTATTGCAGTAGAATCAGTAGCAGGGGAGGCAAGGTTCGTATCTACACCTTCCACTAAAAGAGAATCCACATCTTTACTGAACCATTTTTGTTCTTTTAGAAATTTACACGAATGTAAACTCATAAGAACAACCAAAATTATAGAAGAAATCTTTAATGCTTTCATTTCTAAAACAAATGTGTACTATACAATATTAATTAATTTCAAGAATTAATTATGTTATATAAAAATAATTTTATTAACCTAATTATATATTTTAAAGCATTTTATCCATTGCATGGGTTGAATAACCGTAGATATTTTATTTAGTAGTAATGGCTGTTAATAAACAAAAACAGGAATAGGTTGAATACACAAAAAAAAATTAATCATTTTCGCAAATGGGTCATTCCATGAGCAAGTTAATTTTTTTTTGTGTCATTAAAAGTTTTATTATATCTTCGTCACAGAAAATCAGGTCTTTATCATGGCTTGTTGTGGGTTCATCAACTTTACAAATCTATTTTTATGTCTTTTCGTAAAAATCTAAGAATAACTAATCCTGTAGCTCTGTAATGCAGTTTTCCTGGTCAAAATATACTGTTTTAATTGCTGAAGACGATCCCATAAGCTTTAAGTATTTGCAATTGTTACTTGAAAAACGTACTGGTATCCGGATATTATGGGCAAAAGATGGAAAACAGGCTTGTGAGATAGCAATAAGTACTCCTGAAATCGATATTGTTCTACTTGATTTACAACTTCCGGAAATTAATGGGATTCAAGTGCTTGAGAAAATTAAGAAATTCAATCCATCACTTCCTGTGCTCATTCAAACAGCTAATTCCTGGAACAACGAAGAGGAGGCTTGTTACAGTGCAGGTTGTGACGAATTCTTTTCAAAACCCTTGAATATTGATAATCTTTTC
>JAHEEB010000015.1 GCA_024640925.1 Bacteroidota bacterium
TAAAACAGTTTGAACCAGCAAGCGAAAATGCAAAGAGGGCAATCGATTTGTCGCAGGAAATAAATAATCTTCCTCTTCTTAAACGTTCATATGGAATTGCTTTCGATATTTATACAAAATGGGGTAAACAGCAGGAAGCACAGTCATATTTTGAATTATACTCGGCAATAGACAAGAAAATTAAGGATGATAAAATGGCCGAAGTACAAACAGAAGCCTCTCAACAGGTAAGTATTGCTAATAATGAAAAAGCAAAAACGGAAAAGGAATTAAATCTTACAAGTTCAGAGTTGAAACAAACGGCTGAAAATCTTGAAGAAGCTGAGCGGATAGCAAAAGAGCAAAAAATGGAGCTGGATTTACAGCAGGCTCAAATAAACGAGCAAAATGCCCTTTTGCGGATAGCCAGATTAAAAACAACTTTCTATGCCAGTGGTGCTGCTGTTCTTTTGCTTTTTGTTGTAGTCCTTACATTTCTAATATTGCGTATCAGAAAAGACAATATAAAAATAAATAACCAACGAGATAAACTCGAAAAACAAAATAGAGAAATCACTTCGAGCATAAATTATGCTAATACCATTCAGAGTGCTATGTTGCCAAACCTGAGTGACATAAAAAAGATATTTTATCCTTTTGTTATATATAGGCCGAAAGATATAGTTTCCGGCGATTTTTACTGGTTATCTGTCGTTTCTCAAACCAGAATATTCTTTGCTGTTGTTGATTGCACGGGGCATGGTGTTCCGGGCGCTTTTATGTCCATGATTGGATTAAGGTTATTAGATGAGATAGTTAATGTTAGAAAAATGGATTCTCCTTCTCTTATTCTGGAAACATTGAATGAAAGATTGCGCGATGCGTTAAAGCAGGAACAGACTGATAACAATGATGGTATGGATTTGGCTTTATGCAGGTTTGATATAGAACCCGATGGCAGAGTAGATATCACTTATTCTGGTGCAAAAAGACCGGTTTATATCGGACGAAAATCAAAAATGGATATAGAAGTCTTGAATCCTGATAGAAAGTCAATTGGTGGGAACCAACCGGCTAAAGGTCTTATTGAGTTTAACAACCAAACATCAAAACTTTTCCCGGGCGATACAGTTTATCTTTATACTGACGGAATTGTAGATCAAAATGATCCGCATCGGAAAAAATTTGGCAGAGCTCGTTTGGAAAGTATATTAAAAGACTGCCTTGAGGATGAACCAGAAAATCAAAAGAAAATAATCGAAACGAAACTGGATGAATTTATTCAAAATGAATTACAACGTGATGATATTACATTTGCCGGACTAAAAATATTATAGATTATGTTTTTAAATCAACCATATAAATCAAACCTTTTATCGTATCATGGTCCAATGACTATTGACTGGATTTCATTTATGGTTAATTATATCCGTGATATGGTTGTTGCAGAGCAACCGGTAATTAAAAAATTATATAAAGTTTTCGTTGAACTTGTTCAGAATGTTTCTTTTTATTCTGTTGATGTCAGGAAGAATCAAGTAAATCCAGATTGCAGGAGGGGAACGGGTTGGGTTATTATTGATGAAGATCAAAAATATTTTTATGTTTCAACAGGTAATCTGATAATGGCTACTCATGGGCCAATTTTAAAGAAGAATTGTGATGAAATTAACTCACTGGATGAAGAACAATTGAGAGAACTAAAAAGACAAACCAGGGTTCAGTCCGATGTTAAGGATGTTGGAGCCCATATAGGTCTTATTCATACAGGCATTATCTCAGGAAATCCTTTAGAGATTTCAATATCTCCTGTGGACAATATTTATTCTTTTTTTCGTATTGGAGTAAAAGTTGATAAAACAATTAATAATTAAAATTTTGTTTCGGATGAAAAGCCTAGTAATTAACGCAGAAGTTGACTCACCGTATTATCCAGAAGTGAATTTTGATGCCGATACTGGCATTTGCGATATTTCTGGTGAATCATATATGGAAGAAGCTTATAAATTCTATCTCCCGTTAATTAACTGGATGAAAGAATTTGTTCTTAATGAAAAGAAAACATTGGTTTTCAATGTTAAGTTGATCTATTTTAATACAAGCTCTTCACGATTAATCCTCGATATTTTCGATATGCTTAAAAAATTTCGTGATGATGGGCATAAAATAAAGGTTAACTGGTTTTATGATCCGGATGATCCGGATGTAAAGGATGAAGTCGAAGACTTTGAAATTGAATCTGGTATGGATATTGAAATGATAAAGTTCTCTTAACTTTCAAGGCTTTTTCTGAAATAAAGTAAAAGGGTGCCTGCATAAGTTTATGCTGGCACCCTTTGTGTTTATCCAAATCTCAGTTTGAAAGTCAGTTAAAGAATTTTTGCTGCAAAAAATTCACGGTTCATGCGGGCAATATGAGAAATTGATATTTCTTTCGGACATTCAGCTTCACAAGCACCTGTATTGGTACAATTACCAAAACCTAATTCATCCATCTTTGCAACCATGTTTTTCACCCTTTCCTTAGCTTCAACCTTGCCCTGTGGAAGGTTGGCAAAATGCGAAACTTTTGCAGAAACAAACAACATTGCCGAAGCATTCTTACATGAAGCAACACATGCTCCGCACCCTATACAAGCTGCAGCATCCATTGCCACATCGGCTTTCTTTTTAGGTACAGGAATAGAATTCGCATCTGGCACACCACCTGTACTAACCGAAATATAACCACCAGCCTCAATTATTTTATCGAATGCAGAACGATCTACTACCAAATCTTTAATGACTGGGAAAGGTCTTGCACGCCAGGGTTCAATAACAATGGTATCACCGTTTTTGAATTTACGCATATGTAACTGGCATGTAGTAACACCTTTATCTGGACCATGAGGTCTACCATTAATGTACAATCCACACATTCCGCAAATACCCTCACGACAGTCGTTATCAAAACAAACAGGAAGGGTAATCTGATTTTCAATCATCTGTTGATTTAAAATATCAAGCATTTCAAGGAATGAACAATCAGGCGATATATTGGTAACTTTATAGGTTTCAAACCTGCCTTTTGCAGCAGCATTTTCCTGCCGCCATATCTTTAATGTTAAATCCATCTTATTTATTTTTTATTGTCGATTTTTGATCTATTCCATTTTAATTGTTGTTCCATCATCATTCTAAACATCAATCAAAAATCAAAAATTATTTTTTGTAGTTACGCTGTGCAACTTTTATATTTTCATATACCAGTTCTTCTTTATGCAGAATTGGTTCTTTTCCTTCGCCGGTATATTCCCATGCACCTACAAACATGAAATCGGAGTCATTCCTTTGGGCTTCACCGTCTTCGGTTTGGAATTCTTCACGAAAGTGACCTCCGCATGACTCCTGGCGTTGAAGAGCATCGCGAGCCATTAGTTCCCCTAGTTCAATAAAATCGGCTACACGGTTTGCTTTTTCCAATTCGGGGTTCAGGCTGTCTTTTTTCCCTGGAATTTTAATATCCTTCCAGAAAGACTCACGCATTTCCTTAAATGTCGATAATGCTTCTTCTAAACCTTCTTTGTTTCTGGCCATACCTACCAGATCCCACATTTTTAAACCAAACTTCCTGTGATAGCTGTCGACACTGTGTTTGCCATTAATATTCATAAGCGTATCAATACGGGAAGTAATTTCAGCCTCAGCAGCATCGAATTCTTTTTCCTTTGTGGTCATTCGTGGTGTTTGAATATCATCAGCAAGGTAATTCTGGATGGTATATGGTAGTACAAAATAACCATCAGCTAGTCCTTGCATAAGTGCCGAGGCACCTAGCCTGTTTGCTCCATGATCAGAGAAATTGGCTTCGCCTATGGCATAAAGGCCGGGAATAGAAGTCATCAGTTCATAATCTACCCAGATTCCACCCATTGTATAGTGGATAGCGGGATAAATCATCATAGGAGTTTTATATGGATCGTCATCAACAATTTTTTCATACATCTGGAAGAGGTTTCCATAGCGTTCTTCAACCACATGTTTTCCAAGCCTGTTTATTGCATCAGAAAAGTCGAGATATACGGCAAGTCCCGAGCCAACACCATAACCAGCATCGCAGCGTTCTTTTGCTGCACGCGAGGCTACATCGCGTGGTACAAGGTTACCAAATGCAGGATACCTGCGTTCCAGGTAATAATCGCGATCTTCTTCTTTTATATCGGTAGGTTTCAGTTTTCCTGCGCGAATTGCTTCTGCATCTTCTTTTTTCTTTGGCACCCAAATACGTCCATCATTTCGTAAACTTTCGCTCATAAGCGTCAGTTTTGATTGATAGTCGCCATGAACAGGTATACAGGTCGGGTGAATCTGAACATACGCTGGATTTGCAAAGTAAGCTCCTTTTTTAAAGATCTGCCATGCGGCGCTGACATTCGAACCCATAGCATTGGTCGACAGGAAGAAGGTATTTCCATATCCACCGGTAGCAATAACTACTGCATGACCAAAATGACGCTCAATTTCGCCGGTTACCAGGTTGCGGGCAATTATTCCTCTTGCTTTTCCATCAACTATAACCAGGTTAAGCATCTCGTGGCGTGTGTATAGTTTTACACCTCCCGAATGTACCTGTCGCATTAGAGCGCTATAAGCGCCTAAAAGCAATTGCTGTCCGGTTTGTCCACGAGCATAAAATGTACGTGATACCTGGGCACCACCAAACGATCGATTATCAAGCATTCCGCCATATTCACGGGCAAAAGGTACTCCCTGTGCAACGCACTGGTCAATAATAAGGTTGCTTACTTCGGCAAGTCTGTGAACATTTGCTTCGCGTGCACGGTAATCGCCACCTTTTATTGTATCATAAAACAACCTGTAAATGCTATCTCCATCATTAGGGTAATTTTTCGCAGCATTAATACCACCTTGTGCAGCAATGCTGTGTGCACGCCGTGGACTGTCCTGATAGCAAAATGCTTTAACATTAAAGCCCATTTCTGCGAGGCTGGCAGATGCAGAAGCACCAGCAAGGCCGGTACCAACAACTATAATATCAAGTTTACGTTTGTTCGAGGGGTTTACAAGCCTTTGTGTGGCTTTATAATTTGTCCACTTGTCTGCAAGAGGCCCCTGAGGTATTTTCGAGTTTAATTTTGTCATATTCAATATTTTTCAGTCTTACTTAAAGAAATAAACTACTATTGGAATGGCCATAAAGCCCGCTGCTACTACAACCGAATAAAATAAGCCAAGTCCTTTAATTATCGGGGTATAAACCGGATGATTAAGTCCTATTGTCTGGAAAGCTGACTGAAACCCATGTATCAGATGGAATCCAAGGCCCAACAGGGCAACAATATAAACCATTACTACCCAGCCAATATGAAAACGTGCTATTACCAAAGCTCCTAAATCGTGAAACGTTTTGCCATCCTCATAAGTAACAGATGTTGCCCCACCTAAAAATTTAGCTTTAACATAAAAATCCATCAGGTGCAAAATCAGAAAGATTCCGATAATTGAAGCAGTATGCACCATATATTTGGAGAAAAAGGAAGTTTGCTGGTTATTTCCAACTTTATAACCCACTGTACGGGCAAACCAGTTTTTAATAGTAAGGATAACCGCATAGATAATATGCAGTAAAATACCACCAAACAAACCAATCTCAAAAACCTTAATAACCACATTACTGGCCATAAAATTGGCAGCTATATTAAATGGTTCGGTCGTATCGCAAAAAATCAATAAAAGATTGATTCCCAAATGCACCAGTAAAAATGCGCATAGGAACAAACCCATTAGCGACATGATGAGTTTTCTTCCTATCGAAAAAGTAAATACATTGCTCATTATTCTTCTTATTTATTCTGTTTTTTAAGACCGCAAATTTATCTACTCAAAGTCCATTTTGCAAATCGTATCCCAAGAATATAATTATTTAGATTCTTTTTAAATAACTCTAATATTCCGAATTTTACTAACAGGTAAATAAGTCAATTTATTCAAGATATTTTGTAATTTAAGGTTCCAGATCCATTCACTATGAGGTACTCAAAAATTCCATCGAAATTATTCAGCGAAAACAGGGGTAAAATCACAAAACAATTGATGCCCGACTCTGTAGTTATCGTTCTTGCAGCCTATCAGATGCCTCGAAACGGCGACCAGTTTTTTCCCTATCGGCAAAACTCAGATTTTTTTTATCTGACAGGAATTGAACAGGAAAAATCAATATTGGTTTTATGCAATAATACCGGCAAAGATGAGCTGGAAGAAATTCTGTTTATTATTAAACCCAACGATAAAATGGAAACCTGGGAGGGCTTTAAACTAACACAGGAGAGAGCCAGGGAAATATCGGCAGTAAAAACAATTAAGTACCTTGAAGATTTTGATATGGAATTACATGCTCTGCTATGCCGGTGCAACCATGTTTATATGAATATACCCGAAGACTCTAAATTTGCACCTGAAGTAAAATCAGCCGATTATAATTTCCTCCAATTGCTAAAAACAAAATATCCATTACACTCCTACGAAAGATTGTCACCTTTTTTAAAAGATTTACGAATGGTTAAATCAGAAGAGGAAATTAATTTGGTAAAAAATGCCTGCACCATTACCGGAGCGGCTTTTAAACATGTATTGAAAACTCTCAGGCCGGGAATGATGGAGTATGAAGTTGAGGCTGAAATCCTTTATGAATTTCTCAGGCAAGGATCATCAGGAGTTGCATTTCAGACCATAGCAGCATCGGGCAAAAATGCCTGCGTTTTACATTACAGCGAAAATGCCTGTAAGTGTTCAGATGGAGAACTATTACTAATGGATTTTGGGGCCGAATATGCGAACTATGCCGGCGATATGTCAAGAACAATTCCTGTAAACGGAAAATTTACCAAAAGGCAACGCGAAATGTACGAAGCAACATTACAGATCTTCAAGTTTGCTAAAAGCCTTATGATACCTGGAACGACAATAAATAAAATCCATTCGGAAGTATGTAAGGTTTCCGAAGAGGAACAAATAAAACTTGGATTGTATTCCAGGGAAGACAGTGAAAATAATAAATCGGGAAATCCTTTATGGTTTACCTATTTTATGCATGGTACGAGTCACTTTATGGGACTCGATGTGCATGATTATGGTACACGCGATGTAGTGCTTAAACCGGGAATGGTTATAACCTGCGAACCCGGTTTATATGTGGCCGACGAAGGTATTGGAATACGAATCGAGAATGATATTCTTATTACAGAAAATGGGAATTTCGATTTAATGGCAGAAATTCCGGTTGAGGTAGATGAAATTGAAGAATTGATGAAGAAGGGAAAATAATATGGAACCTAGGGTTATTCTGGGATTTGGGAAAAGTATTTATTACTATACGGCGGGCAAAGGGCAGCCCCTTGTTTTAATTCACGGATATCAGGCCGATGCAAGAATCTGGAAACTCGTGGTGCCTTTGCTGGAAAAGAAATATCAGCTGATAGTACCCGATTTGCCCGGACATGGTAAATCGCCGTTATTAGGTAATGTTAATAGTATGGATAAACTAGCCGAACTTGTTTATAAAATTTGTTTATCGCTTGGATTGAATGGAGTTTCTGTTGCCGGACATTCTATGGGTGGATTTGTTGCCATTGCTTTAGCGGAAAAATACCCAACATATATTGATAGTCTTGCATTAATAAATTCTCATCCGTTTGCCGATAGCATAACCAAATCGCTTGCCCGAAACCGCGAAGCTGAAATAATAAAAGAGGGTAAAAAACATATGCTTTTGCGCAATTTTGTTAAGAAAGTCTTTTCTCAACCGGGAATCGAAAATGCAAAAGGCAAAATGGAATTAGCTACCAGAATTGCCTTATCCCAGCCAGATGAAGGAATGCTTGCCGATTTATCGGGAATGATGCTAAGAAAAGATCAACGGGAAGTGATAAGCAAATCTCGTTTTCATACACTCTTTATCGCCGGAAAGAATGATGAAGAATTGGTTAAAATTATTCCGTTTTGCGAGGGAAGGAAAGGCACCAAACTCATTCAACTCGAAAATTCGGGGCATCTGAGTATTCTGGAACAACCAGAAACGGTGGCTAAATTACTGGAAGATTTTGTTAAGTGAAAAGTTGTAATAATATTATAAAGTTATTCTACAGAAAACTTTACAATCTCCGGAACCACATTTTTTCTGACTACAACACCCAAGTAAAGGCCAGGAATGAACCCACTGACATCGAAAGAAACTTTTTGCACGCCTTCAATATTTTAGGATAGCAGCAAATCATTTTAAACAAAGCACAATTTTTTCAAACTTGCGCCCTGTTAATTGCATCATCGCTCCAGGTCGGGAAATTCTCCAGTGCAGGCCAGAAATCGGCAGGATCATCAATGAGTTTCCACATAGCAAGGTGCTCGGGACTCAGAAAGTGTTCTTCGGCCATTTTTATAAAAAAATCGGAAAGAGGCTTATAAAAGT
Source organism: Bacteroidota bacterium (assembly GCA_024640925.1). GTDB lineage: Bacteria > Bacteroidota > Bacteroidia > Bacteroidales > UBA10428 > UBA10428. Next base: position 8,444 of record JAHEEB010000015.1, read on the forward strand.
CTTTGGTATTCAAAAGAAGTATTGGTTTTGTGAATTTCCCCAGTCGTTTTAATGTAATTACTTCGGCTAGTTCCTCGAGAGTGCCTGTACCACCGGGCAAAGCAATAACCACATCGGTACCTTCAATTAGTTTTTTCTTTCGTTCGTGCATATCGTGTACAATACGCATATCGGCAACCCCCGGATGAGCCCATTCGATTTTTGCCATAAATTCAGGTATTATTCCGGTAATGCTTCCATTTTTCTCGAGGTAGCGATTGGCTATGGTACCCATTAAACCCACCGATCCGCCGCCATAAATAACCCGGGCATTCCGCGAAAGTAAAACATCGGCCAACTCAATGGTTGCTTTAAAGTATGCCTGGTCAACTTTATGACTAGAGGCACAATATACAGTTACTGATAGTTGCATAAAAGAGGCCGCCCCTTTCCGGGGCGGCTGTTTTTTTAGTGTGAATCGTAATAAATATTTGACCAGGTTTGATATTCACTTGAATCATCGTTATAAATTCCACCCCAATCGCCATCGGAAGGAGTGGTGGCATCTTCATCTCCATTCGAATCGCCAAGGCGGGTATCATCTTTAAAGGAGGTGAATGCATTTCCGGTTCCCTGGTTAATTTGTGCACCTATACCTATTGTGAGTTCGCTGGAAGGGGTAAACTTCACAACCACATTATTTCCTAAGGTTAAAGAACCTGGAGATTCTATCCAAAGGTCGTTGTCATTAATAAGAAAAGGAACTTCCGTTTCTTCCCATTGAACAGCCCTGATTATTCCTTCCAAATCGTATAGAGCTATACAGTTCATCGAATTTGTCTGGGTGGCATCATCGGGATTTGAGAAAATGTTTGAGTTATCAATGTCAATAGTGGTTGTTACCGAGAGAGGAAGAATATTTCCATAGAAAACATTATTGGTTATTACTGTGGTATTTTTGGCCCCGGTGCAATCAAGGACTCCAAAGTAAGAGTCGCCGAACTTTCCACCTTTGTTGTACAGGAAAAAACAATGGTCGATTGTAGCCATTTCATTGAATATTTCAAGAGTACTTAAATTAGAAGCTCCACCATACATAAAGTAACAGTATTTAAAACTGCTGCCATTCCCTTCAACATAAATATTATTCCAGTCTCCATTCAGGGGCAATGTGGTTGTTCCATTGTTATTTACATCGCCACCATGTTTGTCATCGTTAATAGATGTAAAGTAAATTGGTTTATCAGCAGTTCCATTAGCAATAATGGTTCCATCAGCACCAACACTCATACCAGGGCCATCAGCACGGAATTTGATTACTGTTCCTGCTTCAATGGTAAGGGTACTGGTTACCCATAAGTCGTAGCTCTCGATTACATAAACAGAACTGGCATACCAGGTAGTTGGAGAAGTAATGTTTTCGGTAATATAAACGATATTACTTCCGTTGTTTTCATCATCGTCGCATCCAGCCATGAAGAATGGAACGATAAAAGCGAATAAAGAAATAACTTTTTTCATAAAAAACAGATTTAGGTTAGACGATTAAGTTTATCAATTATTTTGATAAATCCAACTTCTTTTGATTAATTAATCAGTATAGTAAAGCAGATTATCTTATGTCACTGAGATGAAATTGTGACTGGGAATTTAAATTTCAATCAACTTTGAGATAATGATAAAATTACAATAATTATGCCAGAAAACAGACATGATATTTTGCCCGGGTTATGAACATGGCATAGGGCTGAAAGAATCAGACATGTGCTCCGGACAGATAACAATAAAAAAAGAGAAAGTCTTTTTTGACTTTCTCTTTTCCCTTTGATTGATTATTATAAAGACGGTTAGCTGTCAACCGCATTTAGAAGATCCACAGTTTGTGCAAAGCAGGCAACCTTCCTGGTAAATAAGGCTGTCGGAACCACACTCCTGGCATTTGGCACCTTTCTTTACTTTGGTACCATTTGGGATATATCTTTTTAGAGCACGTTCCACACCGTTTTTCCAGGTATTTATATTATCGCTGTCAAGGTGCAATGATGATACCAGACGTACAATATCGGCGATTGGCATGCCATGTCTCAAAACAGAAGAGATTAATTTGGCATAGTTCCAGTATTCCTTGGCAAACATATGTGATAATCCGCCCAGAGTGTTTTTATACCCATATTTATCGATATACTGGAAGTCGTAACGAGAAACACCATTTTCGTCGCGTGTTTTAATAATTTTACCTTTTTTAATTGATTTAGGTATTGGAAACATTTCTTCATCGGCCAGACCTGTAAAAATCTCGTATGGACGGTCGTCTTTAATACCAACGAAAGCCACCCATTTTTCATCGTCGTTATTGAAACGGAGAATTTCAGCTTCTAATACATCCGGACGTTTAAAGTGGACAAGTTCTTCATTTTTCGAGCTGTCTTTCTTTTTATCATTTCCAACAAGAACTCCATTCCTGGAACCTTCTCGGTAAACAGTAACACCTTTGCATCCGCTTTCCCAGGCTTTAATGTATAATTTACCGACCATTTCTTCCTGAACATCTTCAGGCAAATTGATGGTAACACTTATTGAATGATCAACCCATTTCTGAACTTCACCTTGCATATGTACCTTGCTTATCCAGTCAACATCGTTTGAAGTGGCTTTATAATAGGGCGATTTTTCAACAATTGTTTTAAGTTCTTCGTCAGGTAAACTTTTTACCTGTTCCGGATCATATCCGTTTGTACTTAGCCAGGTAATAAATTTATGATGGAAAACACAGTATTCTTCCCATGAATCGCCTACTTCATCTACAAAAGCTATTTTCGAACCGGTATCATTGGGATTTACCTTGCGTCTGCGTTTATATACAGGCAGGAAAACAGGTTCGATGCCTGAGGTAGTTTGGGTCATAAGACTGGTAGTGCCAGTTGGCGCTATAGTTAAGAGAGCAATGTTACGGCGTCCATATTTTGTCATCTCACGATAAAGATCTTCGTCTTCGTTCTTCAGACGCATAATAAATGGATTATTCTTTTCGAGGTGAGAATCATAAATACCGAATGCACCACGATCTTTTGCCAGGTATACCGATGAACGATAAGCTTCGAGAGCAACAGTCTTGTGAACTTCAATAGAGAAGTCAACTGCATCGTCGCTGCCATATCTCAAACCTAGAGCTGCAAGCATGTCACCTTCTGCTGTAATGCCAATACCTGTGCGGCGACCTTCTTCAGCCTTCAAGCGGATATTTTCCCAGAGTTTTTTCTCAACCCTTTTTACTTCCTGTTCTTCCGGATCTTCGGTTACTTTATCAAGAATAGCATCAATCTTTTCGAGTTCAAGGTCAATAATATCATCCATCAAGCGCTGAGAGATATGGACGTGTTTTTTGAAGAGGTCGAAATTAAATTTTGCCTCAGCAGTAAAAGGTTTTTCAACATAACTATATAAATTGATGGCAATAAGTCTGCATGAATCGTAAGGACACAAAGGAATTTCGCCACATGGGTTTGTAGATACGGTTTTATATCCGAAATCCTTGTAACAATCAGGAACAGCCTCACGGGCTATTGTATCCCAGAAAAGGATTCCCGGTTCGGCAGATTTCCATGCATTGTGAACAATTTTATCCCAAAGTTTGCTGGCATCAATTTCTTTTACAACTACTGGTTTATCCGAATCAATAGGGAATTGCTGTTTATAGGGTGTGCCATTTACAACGGCTTTCATAAAATCATCATCGATACGTACGGATACATTAGCCCCGGTGACTTTGCCAGATGTCATTTTAGCATCAATAAACTGCTCAACATCGGGATGTTTGATGGAAATACTCAGCATTAATGCACCACGGCGGCCATCCTGGGCAACTTCACGGGTTGAGTTTGAATATCTTTCCATAAATGGAACAATACCCGTTGATGTAAGGGCACTATTTAACACAGGACTGCCTTTGGGGCGGATGTGAGATAAATCGTGACCAACACCTCCACGACGCTTCATTAATTGAACCTGCTCCTGATCAATTTTAAGAATTGCTCCATAAGAATCGGATGGGCCATCGTTACCAATCACAAAGCAATTTGACAGGGAAGCAATCTGAAAATCGTTACCAATACCTGTCATTGGGCCACCTTGTGGAACAATGTAATTAAAGTTATCAAGAACTTCGTAGATTTCCTGTTCTGTAAGTGGATTTGGATATTTCTTTTCTATACGATACAGTTCTCTTGCTAACCGGCGATGCATGTGATCCGGATTTTTCTCATATAAATTTCCAAAGGAATCTTTTAAAGCATACTTGTTTATCCACACAGTAGCGGCTAGTTCGTCGCCCTTAAAGTACTCAATGGAGCTCTTAAGGGCTTCGTCGTAAGAATAAACTGGCTGGGAAGGTTTGGGGTCTTCCTTTTTTCTTTCATTAACTCCCATTTCAACTCTCAATTCTTTTGTTTTAATTTCTTCAGATTGCATCGCAATAAATTTAATATTCTGTTTACATGTAATATACAAATGATAAATATCTCCCTATTTTTGAATTGCAATATAAAAACAGAAAGCTTCCCGAACAATCATAAACAACTTGTAGTTTTAAACATTTCAAATAAGTTATCAACCTTTGGGTGTAACCTTCTGTAAAGGTGATTATTATTGCAGTACATGCCCTTTTATATACAAAAACTGAACATCAAAACCTATCTTTTTTAAATAAAAATTATAAAATAAATATTAACAAAGATACAACAGAAATTTTCCGGAATCGGAGGAAATTATAATCTTAACGTTACAGGGTAACGATGTGTATTTTCGCTTGGTTCGACACTTTTAAGTATAAGAATCAGAAAAATTTTGATCAAATGAAACAAATGTCTATCTTCGCAAACCGTTTTTATAGTTTAAACCTTACCCGGATGGCGGAACTGAAGGAGCTGCCGACATCCCTAGTAGAGGTAAAAAGAAAAAAAATTGCTCCTACTTTGAAATAACGCCCGGATGGCGGAACCGACGGAGGAGCTCCCGACATCCCTTGATAATTGTGGCGACCTGATGAAAATAATCAGGAAAATAATTGCTCCTACTTTGAAATAACGCCCGGATGGCGGAATAGGTAGACGCGCTGGTCTCAAAAACCAGTGACCGCAAGGTCGTGCCGGTTCGATTCCGGCTTCGGGTACAAAAAGTCCTTTACAATTTAATTGTAAGGGGCTTTTTTTTTAGGCTCTGGCAATAAAAGGGAAATAGATCTGAATTTGCATTAAATCTATTATTTAATAGTTGTTAATGAGTAATATACTTCATCAATTACAGAACTCATTTTTTTCAGATCGAGGGTTTCCATCTTATCGGATTCCTGGTGGTATCGGGGATTCCTGTAAAAGGATGTATTGGTGACCATAATGGCACTGTAATCAAATTTCCAGTAATTCAAATGGTCAGAAAAATCAATTCCGGGCAGAATTGATGGGGCTTTTATCGATTTCGTATCAATTAATTCAGTATTCTTCATCAGTTCCTTGATATCATTCCCAAAAGATCCGTTCCCAAACCGTTGTACTATCATAATGTAATTTGCTTCATCACCATATATAATTGCTTTATGTGGAAGCGGATATTGTTGAGATTTTGGTTTATCTGAGAAGTACCCTATCATTTCGAGGCAAATCATCCCTTTAACCGAAACATTCGAATCATAAAGCGACTTAGCATGAATGTAACTTCCCATAAACTCAGTTCTAAAGAAGGGTGGTTCTTCAAGCGTGTAAGCTACCAGATCAATGCGGTAATTTGTTTTTTTATTGTGCAGAAGCCTTGCCAGTTCAAGTAATCCAACAATGCCACTTGCATTATCATCGGCTCCCTCCTGGTTCCCGCAAACATCGTAATGTGCACCAACAATAATTCTTGATGTATCTTTTATATGAAAGGAGCCAATAACATTTTTATATTCAACTCCATTTACCATAAAAGGTTGAAAATATACCGTATCGCAATACTCTTTAAAATTCAGAAAGATGTAATCTGCTATATGATTAAGCGCTTTCACATTAAGATAATTTCTGTAGTTCTCTGTTCTAGTTATAAAAGCCAGGTGATCTTCAATTCGGTCAACATCAGAATGCATCTTAACATCGGCACTTACAGCACAAGAAGCTAAAATTGCGATAAAGGAAATACTTTTTATAATCGGTTTCATTAGTAAATATTTGTACCAATATACTCATAAGGAGCAATATACAGTTCAGAAAAAAAGTTAATTGTTTTTCCTTTATTTAATGTAAAACTGTTGATTTTGCTGGAGCATCTTCTCTAAAGGCCAAATAAGGTTTATAAGTTTTATTTTAGTTCTGTGTCAGCTTTTATATTTTCGGACAGTAAAAAATTGAAACGTATGAGAATCCATTTTATAGCCATCGGTGGAGCTGCTATGCATAATCTTGCGCTTGACCTGGCCACGAAAGGTCATCAGATTTCTGGTTCTGATGATGAAATATTTGAACCTTCGCGATCCAGACTTCTGAAGGCTGGGTTGTTACCGGAAAAGTCTGGCTGGTTCCCTGAAAAAATTGAAAAAAATCTGGATGCCATTATATTGGGTATGCATGCCCGGGAAGATAACATAGAATTAAAAAGGGCACTGGAGCTGGGGATCAAAATATATTCCTATCCTGAATTTTTGTATGAGCAAACCCGGAATAAAAAACGGGTTGTTATAGCCGGGAGTCATGGCAAAACTACCGTTACCTCTATGATAATGCATGTACTTAAATCATCCGGATTAAAATTTGATTATATGGTTGGTTCGCAGGTTCAGGGATTCGAGACAATGGTCTCGTTAAATTCTGAATCGACCGTTGCCGTATTTGAGGGAGATGAATATTTAACTTCTCCTCTTGATCTACGGCCAAAATTTCATATTTATAAACCGCATATTGCTGTAATAAATGGTATTGCATGGGATCACATTAATGTTTTTCCCACATTTGAAGAATATTGCTATCAATTCGAAAAATTCATTTCCTTAATTGAACAAGGGGGATCCTTATATTATTATAAGGAGGATAAAGAAGTTACCAGAATAATCCAAAAGTTAAACAGGACCGATCTCTCTGTTCATAGTTTTTCTGTCCATGCAAACAAATCAGGTGAAGAAGAAGGAAAGGTGTTAATGACTGAAGATGGCAAAGACATCGGGATTAAGGTTTTCGGAAATCATAACATGCAAAACATTTCAGCGGCCAAAATGGTTTGTACCCAGCTAGGCGTTTCAAATGAAGCATTTTATAAAGCAATATCTTTTTTTCAAGGTTCGGCAAAACGTTTACAATTAATATTGGATACGAAAGACATAAAGGCATATCTCGATTTTGCCCATGCCCCTTCAAAAGTTCTGGCCACTGTCGAGGCTGTTAAATCGCAATTCCCCGATCATGAGTTAATTGCATGCCTTGAATTGCATACCTTCAGTAGCTTAAGCAAAAATTTTCTTGCAGAATATAAAGGAACTCTTTCGAAAGCGGATATCCCCATCG
>JAHEEB010000998.1 GCA_024640925.1 Bacteroidota bacterium
GCTCCTGACAATAAATAATCAATGGGAATATTCTGAACTGTTGTATCAAAAAACATTCTTTGTTGCTTGATTAGTCGACCTTCAAGACTGTAAATATTTATAGTTATTTCACTGTTAACAGACTGATTGCAGCTTATAGAAATATAGTTGTCTGCAGGGTTTGGAAATATAAACCATTCCGGATTTTGCTGAACAGAATTAATATTTGATGTTGGTGATTTTTTTACAATGGAATACGAATCAAGTATCTGTCCGTTTTTTATACTATCGCTCACATGTTGAGGAAGAACAGCACTCACATATTCAACAGTTGCACTATCGGAACATACTGTCACTCTCAAATGTCCGGAACCTCCCAGTTGTTTGCCCGATAAATATGCATCGCCATTATCGGTAATTCCGATCTTATAAGATGAATCGCTTGGCATCTGAACCGACTGATAGATAATACCATCTAATTCCTGCTTTACATATATGTGATCATGACCCTGGAAAAAAATATCCACATTATTTTCTTTCATTAATTGATGAATGGGCAATCCCCAGCCTGGTCGTTGCGAATCAAACCGGTATTTACCGGCATCATAACCGCCCCATTCAAAACTTTCAGCAAGTTCAATGCCACCGCGGCCCTGTCCAAGAATATGATGCGCGAACACAAATTTATATTTAGCATTACTGCTTTCAAGAGTCTTCTTAAACCATTTATATTGATCTTCACCTATAGTCCAATCCCACTTCTGAGGTTTTTCAGAAGCTGTTGCATATCGGTAAACATCCAGAACTACAAATAAGGCACTGCCCCACTCCCATGCAAAATAGTTTTCGGCCAGACCAACGCCATTACCTTCCTCTATAGTATCTCCCAAATAAAAGCCATCGGGATATGGATTTGGATAATAAAGTTTTCGCCAGTTTGTTTCATACATTGCCAAATTGTTTGGAGGGGTTTGCATCAGGTAATATCCCGATTCTCCCTCATGATTGCCAATGCAAAAAATAAAAGGTAAGGAGTGGCATACCTTACCAAAAAAGTCCCTGCAAGAAAGCTGTAATTGCTGAACATCGCTACTGGTTATGGTATAAGGTTCATGATCATCACCAAAGGTATCACCCATATCAATCATAAAATCGGCAGTATCTTTAAGTTGGTTGTTAAGACAAATATCCCATAAAGGCCAACATCCCTTTTTATCGTATGGATGCGGATCAGCTTCAATAGTAAACCGAAAGGCCGCTTCTGGTCTTCTTTGTGTAATAAATGTATGTTCAGCACTCGCATTAAAATCGATCTGATCAGATTTTCTATATCGTGTGCGATAGTAATATCGGGTATTGGGTAATAGCTCATCCATTACTGCTTCTACCGGTTCACCAGCCATTGCGGAAACTATATCTGTCGATTGCGTATAAGAATCTGAAATTGTTCCATATTCAAAATAAACATCAACCTGTGAATCAAATAATACATTTATAGTAATTGAATTATTGGTAGGCCTGCCCAATAATTCATTCATTGTTTGAGATAATCCTCCTGTAGTAGTTATTAATCCTATAGTTAACAATAAAAATACTGCTTTCATTCCTTTATCAACCTTACTTTTAATATGATATCCATTACATCAATAGTTGCCAGATATATTCCATAACTTAAATTATTGGGCAATTCAAATACATTTTTTCCCATTAATAATTCTTTATTTAAAGTCTTCAGGATTTGTCCATTTAAGGAATAAATCCTGATTTTTGCCTGTGCATTTATCCCCGACTCCACATATAAATTGTTTCCGGACTGATACGCTTTAAGAATGTCGTCACTTTTTGTTACTTTGTTTTCTGTCGCGCTTGTATTTGCTTTCACATAATAAGTCTGGCGGATAGTTCCATTTATCATCGCATTCTTTGCATCATCAACATGGTAGGCACTTACATAATCCACACGGGCACTGTCTCCAAGCAATGTAACATTCAGATGGCCAGAGTTGGGAAGTATAATACCACTGGTATATCCAAAAGCTGAAGCATCGTTAACTACAGTATATCCGGGGAAAGATGGTTGTGGAACTTCCTGGTAAATTAATCCGTCCTTTTCCTGTTTTGCATAAAAGTGATCGTGACCATGAAAATATATCTGAACCCCATTTTCAATCATTATTTGATGCAATGGCTTTCCCCAGCCTGGCCTCATTTCATCAAAACCATAAGTTTCGTCTGCATTTAAACCTCCATTTTCAAAATAGCCTGCTTTTTCAACTCCACCACGACCCAGATTGTCGCCACCCAAAAGCTGATGAGCAAATACAAACTTATATTTTGCAGTGCTTTCCGTCAAAACCTTCTTAAACCAATCGTATTGTGTTTTTCCAAGCGTAAAACACCAGGGATCGCTTGT
>JAHEEB010000254.1 GCA_024640925.1 Bacteroidota bacterium
GAAAGACAAAATAACCGGCACGGTTACTGAGGCATTTGCCGGATAGATGATGTCCATGTGCAGGGTATCTCCTATGGTATATTGAGCAGGGGTGTTGTAGACTGTTGGATTGTCCCTGAAATAGGGCACATTGCGCGCAATCCGGTATCCCTCGAACAGAACATAGGATTTATATTGCGAACAGTTGCTGTACCCACAGAACGTTCCGGCTGCAATGGCATCATTAATCGCAATAATGTCTGCATTGATGGCTGGCGAAATGGCATTAACGTTGTTTGCATAATTCAGTTCGATAACCCGATAGCCTTGGGAAAGTAACCAGGTAACATCTGTGGCATTACTGTTTCCACCAATTTTACTAAAGCCCAGATTCTCGAGATAGACTACAGTTAAGTATTTGCCAGCAAAATCTCTGACGGGTGAAACGGCTTCGGTTGATGTATAAACGATGTTTGTACCTGTAACTTTGCTGGCCCATTTTCCAGTGGCTGTCCAGGAAGTGGCAGGTAGGGTAAGCAGAAGTACCCCTGTTATTATTGATCGCAAACGAAAACCGATTGCTAAATTTCTCACCCATTGAGCTAAAGACCTAAGTCTTTTTTCCAAGTGTAGTGATATATTCGATGTTTTTTGGTTCATGTTTCAAACATATTTTTCATTCCGCTGTTAAGATAAGTTTTTAAGTCCGGTTTTAAAACATTATAAATCTCGTCTTTAATACAGATTCCAATTCCTGGACACAATTTCTTTAGTCACTATTGCACGAATACGTTTTCCTATACGAATGTTTCGGCTTTGCCGTTTTATTCATAAGCCTTGGTTCGTGTTCTCACGAACCTATTTCATTGTGACATGCAGAGGATTATCTGAAATTTCAGGACTAAAGGTCCCTGCAGGGTCGAAATCCATTTCTGAAACAAATTTCTATACACATTTAACCTCTCTGAGGTCATTAAACGTTGGGCTTGACTTGACTTAATCAGACCATTATTTATTCTGTTAAAGGAGATTGACAAAAACCGATTATACTGAAAAGTACTATAATATAATATATAAAACGCACTTCTGGCTTCTGGCAGCGCAGGGATATGTTTTATTGCTAAGAAATGGCCTTCTGGCAGCGCAGGAATATGTTTTGTTGGTAAGAAATGGCCTTCTGGCAGCGCAAGGATATGTTTTGTTACTAAGAAATGGCCTTCTGGCAGCGCAGGGATATGTTTTTTTGGTAAGAAATGGATTTCCGACAGCGCAGGGATATGGGTATATTGTAAAAGATTCATTTCCGGAGTAGCCAGCATATGTTATCTTGTTAAGAGATGGATTTCAGGCCGCGCAGGAATATATGTATATCATAAAAGATGCATTTCCGGCAGGGCTGATATATGTGTATTTGGTCACTAATATACTTGAGGTCGGGCTGATGTATGTTTTGTTTAAGAGAAACAGACTTCAAACTGAGCAGATAGATATTCTTTTTACACAAAACATACTTGAAACAACGCTGGGATATCTTTTGGTGGAATTATACATACTTGAGGTAAAGCTGAGATATGTTCTGGTAGTATAGAACATTATTCAGGCAGAGTAGAAATCGGGGTTAGCCTGCAATGTAAAACTTCGATTATCAGACCTCAATCCTTTCTATGCTTCGCCTTAGTTTGTGTCCTCACCAACCTATTGTGACATGCAGTATCTGAAATTTCAGGACTAAAGTCCTCGCCTAAGAAAGCCATTCGCCGTCCTTTAGAGACTGTGTGAAAATAAACATTGTAAGATTATATATGCTTATTTATTATTGAAATCAGATTTTGCGATTTTAATGGTTTGCTGATATAATCAACACAACCCGAATTTATTGCTTTATTTCTGTCGTCAAGGGAAGCATACGCTGTTTGGGCTATTATTTTTAAGGTGGGCCGAAACTCCAGTATTCGATGTACCGCCTCATAGCCAGTCATATCGGGCAATCCGATATCCATTAAAACTAAATCCGGTGTATCTTCAATAACTTTTTTAATGGCTTCATTGCCCGTTATGGCATAATTTAATGCCAATTCGTAAGGTGAAAGAACTTCTCCAATAAATTCAGCGTTATACTTATCGTCTTCTACAATTAAAATAGATTTATTTACTAAAACATTATTATCTCTAGGTAGTTCCTCTTTTTGAACGACATCATTTTTAGCAAGACTTAGATTTTCGATAGTAAAATAAAAAGTTGTTCCTTTTCCTGGTTCTGAATCTAACCAAACATTTCCACCTAAAAGATAAACCAACCCCTTTACAATAGACAATCCTAATCCGGTACCTCCAAAAAGAAATTTATCTTCCGTTTCTATTTGAGCAAAACGTTCGAATATATATTTATGCTTTTCTGGCGATATGCCAATACCAGTATCAGTTACGTAAAAAATTAATTGGTTGTTTGCATCGAGTTTGCATCCTCCTTCAATTTTACCCTTGTTTGTAAATTTGAAAGCGTTATTTATTAAATTAATGAGTATTTGTTTTAATCGTAATTTGTCGGTATTTATTGACAATCCTTTTATTTCTTCCTGAATAATCAAATCAAATTGAAGATGTTGTTTCTTTAAACGATCTTGTTGGATTTTGAAGATGGCTTTTAATTCTTCAAACAAGTCAAAAATTTTAACATTTTCGAAACTAACCGATAATTGTCCTGATTCAATTTTTGCAATATCGACTATATCATTAAGAATAGCAAGCAAATCTTCACAACGGGAGTTGATTATTTTTGAAAAGTAATCCAGTTTCGTTTGATTATTGTAATGTTTCGCCATAAGTTCCGAAAAGCCCATAATGGCATTCATAGGGGTTCGTATCTCATGGCTCATATTTTGCAAAAAAGCTGTTTTTAATCGGTCGCTTTCTTCTGCTTTTTCTTTAGCAATAATGAGCGCCATTTCGTTCATCTTTCGTTCGGTGATATCTCTGAACAGCCATATTCTCCCATACTTATACCCATCTTTTCCTAAAACCGGAGCCGAATATCTATCAATAAATGTTCCATTTGTTAATTCAAGTTCGTCTCGGCTAGTTTCTTCCGGATTCTCATTCAGGTAATTTACTTTTTGTAAAAATTGCTCCGGATTTTTGTTTAGTTGACTAACATATTGAAGCTGGAATTTGTCATCGATGTTTTCCGAGAGTTCTTTTGGAATATGAAATAATTCGGTCATTCGTTGGTTCTGAAAAACCTTCTTGCCATTTTGGTCAATAATAAGAACTCCGTCAATAGTAGTATACAGCAAGGCTTCAAATAAGGCTGTTCTTTGTCGAAGATCAGAATTAGTTAGTTTGCGCTCGGTGATATCGATAAATGAAACTATTACTTGTTTAATTATATGGTTTACATCAAATTCGGGGAATGCATTTACTTCAACCCAGACGATATCCTTTGTTAACGGGCGGTTAATTCCTAAAACCTGGTTAATAATTGCAGTTTTTGTTGAAAATACTTTGTTTACAGGATATTCTTCCGGTGCTAATCTTTTATTTGATTCGTCAAGGAAAAACCAATCCTGATCCAAAGCATCTTTCCCTTCTAATTGTTCCTGTGTAAGGCCTAATAAATTTGTAGCTTCTGCATTTACAAGAATAATGCTTGTATCGGATGAATGAACCACAATACCAACATGTAAGTTATCAATTAATTGTTTGTAATTCTGTTGGCTCTCTTCTGCTTTTTTCTTGGCTTTTAGAATTTCCTGTTCGGCATTTTTTTGTTCTGTAATATCTCTGAATTCCACAACCCTAACCATTTTACCTTTGTATGGAATATTTCTCGCTTCCAATCGGATTGGATACTCTTGTCTATCCTTTTTTATGCCCAGGGATTCATATGGTTTTTCATAACCACAAATAATCTTATCCGTTACAAAAGCTCTCTTGCTTTCAGCAATAAGCAAAAGGCCATCCATCCCTACAAGCTCATCCAGAGAATACCCTGTCATATCCGATAGTCCCTGGTTACAATCGAGAATTATACCTTTATCATGAATGGCAATACCTCCAAACGAAGCATTGTGTAAAACTTTGAATCTTCGTTCGCTTTCCTCGGTCTTTTCTTTTGCTATATATAATTCTTCATTCAGTTGCCTGTATTCTTCGTTTTGTTGTTCTATTTCTTCGTTTTGTTCTTTCAGTGTAAGTTGGGTTTTAAGTAAATCTTTTGTTTTTTCATCTATCAGAAAAGCAAGATGTTCCTTTTGGTCATTTAACAATTTTTCCTGTTCTATTTTTTCCAGGAGTATGGCAAGCAATTGAATGGCATTTTGGAAAAGGGAGAGGGTCTCATCGGAAAATAAATCGTTGTTAATATACCTGATATACCCATATGTTTTGGTTACCGTGCAAACAGGTGCTTGTTCTTCGGTATTTGAATTATTCTCATCGTTCCAGCGAAATAAATGATTTTCGAAAATAGTGTTTAAGCTTTCAATAAAAAGCTTAATAAGCAGCTCTTTGCTTTTTATTTGCGAGAGATTAGCAGACAACAAAAATAATTCATGTGCGATAGTAGGCATATTAATCTAGCTGTTTAAAAATTGAGGAGCATTTTCTGCCAACCACTTATCGGGGTGAATATAATATGGATTTTGTGTGATGATTCCACCACTTATGCAATAAGGATGTGTTTTTAAAACATTCATAATGATTGCTCCGGAAAATCGGTTGATATTGTATAAACAAATGCTAATCCATGGTTTTCCGGGAATAAAATAATTCAATCTCGATTCGTAAACCATCAAATGTTCAATTCCGGGAATTGCTTCCAATGCCCAGGCCATTTCAGCGGTAGCTCTTATGTTTCGTACGCCGTTTTTCTGCGATTGCTCAAAAAAAACATTTAATCCTTTATCCATTTCTATGGGTGAGAAGGTTCCATTCGGATAATATAAATCTTTAGCACTTTGAATGCTGAAATATTCTGGCATATCAGCATGGCAAGAACATTGCGGATATTTCTTGTAGTACTTTTCTTTAAATTCATCTGGTGTTTGTTCTACCGGACAATAAAGCTGTAAATCGCCTTTTAAATCGCCTTCTCCAAGAAAGCCAAGTATTATTTCATCTCTTTCTTCGGTGGTCTCATAAAGACCACACATGTGAACTCCCCAATTACATGTATAATCGCCTATACCTAATTCGAGTTCCGGCTGATTTGATGTTTTAATATGCATAACTTACCGAATTAAATAGTCCTCTATTAAAATTACAAAAAACCACCTTCAATTACAATAATTTATTCTACTTATGACTGATAAGACTAAATGCGACTTTCGGGGTAGGGAAAACTATTTCTGATTATGGTTGGAAGTTCTGAAACGATAAATTACACAACACGTTTGATGTATACAATTGAAAACCAAAAAACCGCTTTAAGGTCAACAATCTGCAGCATAATTAGTATTAGAAACAGGATTAAAACAATTTAAAAAATCTGAGGAAAAATAGTCAGTTTTTCTTCGCTGCGAATTTAAATTTACTGATTTTGACTGTCGGGATTGTTTCTTTGTTACGATTATTAACCTTATTAAAAATTGAAATATGAAGAAAATTATTTCTGTTTTTCTCGGAACAGTTGTTTTGTTATCTGGTTCATTCTCTCAAATCAAATTCATTGAGAAAAAATTTCTATTCGACCCTGATTTGAGTGCAGTTGATATTGGTGACGTAAATAACGATGGATTAAATGATGTTGTGGTAGGTTCAGGGTATCCTTTGGAATTATTCATTCATTTTCAAAACGCTGACAGTGCCTTTAATTATTCAATAAAAGCAACATATCCCAACTCATACATTGGATTAAATGTATTACAGATTGCAGATCTGAATAATGATAGCCTTAATGATATAATTATCGGATACTCTGATTCAATAAGTATATACCACCAAAATAAATCAGGCGGATTTGAGCCGGTTAAATCATTTTATAGTGGTGAAGATGTTGACGGCTTGAAAACAGGAGATTTAAACAACGATGGATTAAAAGATATAGCCGTTAGTCATTGGAATGATGATTTTATAAATATTTTTTATCGGACCTTAAAAAGCACATACAATAAGGTAAGTATACCTTTTAGTGGAGGTGGTTATGGTGAACTAGATATAAAAGATGTAAATGAAGACGGACTCGATGATTTAATTTACCTGCAAAGCTTTTTAAATATTTTTTATCAGGATAGCAAATTAGGAATTACAGATTCTGTAAATACACTCAAGTACAAATTAAACAATTATACTGGTTTTAATGGAATTGGCACTGGTGATTTAAACAACGATAATAAAATTGATATAGTTGGTTCTATTGGAGGAAATACAGGTGCTATCGTTTTATTACATCAAGATTCATTAAATAACCTTTTCAATAACCCAGTCGAATTATCAGCATATGACATTCCAA
>JAHEEB010000999.1:0-1913 GCA_024640925.1 Bacteroidota bacterium
CGGTGCCTGATTTTCTGCCATCGCGTGCAAAACCTCCCCCATGTTCGCTGTTTGCCCACCAATCTAGCCCAAAAAAATTTTCATTTTTAAAAACATTGTTCATCGTCCATGAGCCATCGGTAAATGTTGAATGTTGATGAAAGTCCCCTTTAACATAACCACTTTGTGCTTCCATATTACTAAAAGAAAACAGGCCTAAGCCAATAATTAATACTGCCGCATTCCTTTTAATGGTTGTTGAATTAAATAGTAATTGTGCTTTTTTCATAATTTTTTAAGTTTTAAATTATGACTGCAAAATACAATCTCTATCTAAAGAGAATATTTCATCTGTTTTAAATAAAAAAGATGTTTTTATTGAATAATGGTTAAACCCGGATTTCAATGCTTTTTATAATGTATTGGAATCTGGCTTAAACCCAAAGTGTTCATGTATAAAACTTAAATGAAGGGTCAGAAAGAAAACAGGAGATTCATGTTCAGTGGATTTTGTTTTTAATTCTTTCGATTGAATATTCCGTGAAATGATTGATGCAATCCTATTGACCTGGTTCTGGTTCTTCAAAGATCGCGGTATCATTTAAAACTTTTCCATTTCTGCCTGAATTTGGGATGATTTTAAATTTTGTTTTGAATAATTATTTTATACCATAGAATCCGGCTTGCATATTTGACATCCAAAATAGCTCTACAGTCTTAAATCCTGCCTTTTTCATAATTTCGATATGTTCATTTATTCTGATAGGGAAGTATTGATTATCAAACCTGCTCATGTGTTTTTTTGCATCATCAATACTTTTACCTTGTGCCATCTGAAATTCCCCCCAACGTTTCAACCCTATCTCAATACCTTTGTCGCTTTCAGGCCTGATATTTTCAAAGACAATATAAATACCACCAGGGTTCAATATATTACAACAATGATTTGTTGTTTCTATTCTACTTTTATAATCGAGATAGTGGTGACATTGAATTGCCGTAATTACTTCAGTTTTAATTTTTTTTCAATCTGAACAGTTTGATACTCTCCTAAAATCTCAATCGGCTTGTCTTTAAATTTGTTGCTGCAAATCAGCAACATACTTCTTGATGGATCGGACAGGTAGAATTTACAATCGGGAAAAATTCCCAGTGCTTTTTCTACCAGGGTTCCAGTTCCACAGCCGGTATCTAACCATGTTTTTACCTGTGGCTTTATTGTTTTAATCAAACTTAACGTTTCGTCATGAAACAAATTATAATATGGAATGGTCTTTACTATTTCAATATCATATTCTGTCGCTTTATGAGAGGAAAGATTATCCGTCATGTTTTTGTTCTTTTATAGGTTATTGTTCGGATTAAAGTATCTAAAAATACTCCTAAATCCAATATATCTGAACATTTTTAATGATATTAAACTGCCCACTTAGCTTCACAGATGACCAGGAGGTATAGGCAATTATATGTTGGGGAAATATGTACCTGCTTTTTATAGATAATTAAATTCTTTAATTCACCATGCCCTCATCTTTACTATTTTCCGAAAAAAAATGAACTTTAAAGAAGAAAATCAAGAGAACTTATACAAAAGAAAAAAGGAGAGTATTAATTTAGAAGAATCTATAAAAAACATATTGTTTTTTCTTGGCTAAAAATTATTATAAGCATAAATATTAAATAGTTAAGTCAATTAATTTCGCTATATTTATATAACTATTAGAATCTATTCAATGTTAAACTAATCTTAAATTATTATTAAGTTTTTTATTAGTTGATTCTTAATAATTGATACTTTCTACATTTGTTCTTCATATTCACTTACAATAAACTTAATACGAATAATTATGTTTGGATTAGATGGTGGAGTAACAGCAATTTTGATTCTATGCCTGGTGGCAGCATGCTGTTTCGAATTTATAAACGGATTTCAT
>JAHEEB010000999.1:1923-2390 GCA_024640925.1 Bacteroidota bacterium
TACAGCAAATGCTGTGGCTACTGTAATTTATACACATTCTCTGAAACCAACAATTGCCGTTATCTGGTCAGGTTTTTTTAATTTTGTTGGTGTTTTTGTCGGAGGAATTGCTGTTGCTGTTGGAATAATTAATCTGTTGCCTGTATCCATTTTGGTGGATCAAAGCATTTCTCATAATGTGGCTATGATTTTGTCACTCATACTAACAGCAATTTTATGGAACCTGGCTACCTGGTCTTTAGGTATACCTTGCTCTAGTTCCCACACACTTTTAGGTGCCATATTCGGAGTTGGTCTGGCTTATGGATTGCTTCCCGATAGTGTTTCGGTAGCATTAAACTGGGATAAAGTAAAAGATGTAGGTCTAGCCTTGTTAGTTGCTCCTTTTTTTGGATTTACTTTTACTCTATTAATGGTTTTGGTACTCAAAAAATATTTGAAGAAGAGCGATATATTTGATGAGCCAA
>JAHEEB010001000.1 GCA_024640925.1 Bacteroidota bacterium
GAAACTGCAATTAGTAATATTGGTAAAGAATAGTATCTATAAAATGGATTTCAACAATCTAAAAGAGCTGACATGTTAGATTTTTCTGTAAAAAAACATAAAACCATCCTGACAAAGATTATTGATAACGACATAAAGCCATTTCTTATTGACAATAATTTCAAAAAAAATGGCCATATGTTTTACAAGAACGAAGTTGAAATATTAAAGTTGATTGAATTTGAATATTTTCGTTTTAATTCATTTGCAAAATTTTTTTTCTGGATCAATGTTTCAGTATTTGCTGGCAATTATAAATGCATTAAAAGATATACGAAAAGATATTTGTTCGGTCTTGGTATGCCATTTGTCGTTCAAAGAAGAATCGGTCAATTCTGGGGCGAGGATAATCATATGTATGAGGTTTTGCCTGATTGCGACGGGAGAGACTTATCAGAAAAAATGAAAAGTGATTTAACGAAGTATGTTTTCCCTTTCTTTGATCAAATAAAATCCTGCAGCGACATATTAAAACTGTTCCCTGATGATAATTTCCGAATTGCCACGATGTTTGCAAGAATGAACAAGATGAAGGAGAGTAAACATTATTTTTTAAGATGCTTAGAGATTGATTCCATAAAATATGAAATCATGGGGTTGCCGAAAGATAAATATATTGGAAACGTGAAAGCAGCAGCAGAAAAATTCGGGATAATTCTTTAATTCATTACTGAATATACGTCTGTTCAAAATGAATAGGGCTAACTACATGCAAGATTATCGGAAATAAAAAGCAGGTTCTGTTTGATATCATGTCACTATTAAGGATGAAGAAGAAATGTTTAAAAGCAAAATATCAGCCGTCAAAAATTCTTCACTATTAAAAGCATTTTTGTCTTATCAAACAAACTGATTGAAATCAATATTCGTTTCATTTGATATTCGGGTATTCGACGGAAAGAAAACAGCCATTATAACCAAACAAACCAGAGCCTCAGAAAGTAGCAGGAAATGACCTGTAAGCATAAAGCAAATTATAAAAAACAACGCACTGCCTTCCATTGTAGCTGCCCTAATTATCATTGCACTTCGGTATTTTTCAATCTTTTCCCGGTCAGGCAATACTAAAAACAATTCTCTTTGTTTAATAAATATAATAATGCCTGCATAGATTAAAACAGCAGCAATAATTGTTGAGCATATTTCCAGGATATTTAAAAGTTTAAGATCAACTTCCGGTTCAATAATGTTGGTAAAAACCATGGCTGATACTAATAAAAGAAATAAACCAACACCTATCATAAGGGCTGTATAGATAATTTTAATGCTTTTAACAGATTCTTTCATAAGTCGATTTTTATAGTTAAAGCATTAAAAATAATAAAAACTGTCAACAGATTATGAAACGACGATGGAAATATCCAATATTCGGATGAATATTCAAGGTTTAAAAATCACAGCTTTATTTGTTCTCCCGTCAATTTGGACCTTCATGCACCCTTGAGTACGCACATGTTTGATAAAAAAGGTTTCGAAGACAGTTTCGAGCTTATCGAGATATGAATAGTCACAATACCCATCATTCAGATGTGGATTTATGGTAAAATAACCCACACCGAAACTTGTAAGATTGTGGAAAAAGTGTGTGCCCTGACTCGGGTCGACACGATAGCTTTCCAAACCCGACTCAACAATGATCCTGGCTCCGGAAATATGAGGCCATTTAACCGGGATTCCCAACCACGGATCGCTTGAACCCCAGCGACCTGGACCAATAAGTATGTAATTAATCTGGTTTTCGCGAAGTTTGGTATTCAAAGCTTCCAATTCCTGCGCTATTTCTTTATTTTTCAAAGGATCAAACTGGCCTGGTTTAATAAAAACAATATCTGCAATATTGCCAAGAGTGCCATTACCCATAGCTTTTTCGGAATAAAGAATGGTTTCTTTTGAGTCAATCTTATCGAGCGGATTAACGAATTGGTGCTCAATTGATACAATAGGTCTAACCTGGAGATAGTTAAAAATTTTCGGTTCACCTGGCGGAGTATCCAATCGGGCAGCAAATTCAATCTCAACGTGAGTATTCAGGGCTTCCCTGCTAATCTCTAAAAGATTCGTAAGGATTTCGGCCAATGGGAATACATGGTGATTCAAGATATTTGAAAAGGTTATAATCTTTTTCCCCCGTGCTCCATGACTATCGGTAATTGTATTGTTTTCCAAATCAAAAACAGAGGAGACATACTCAAATGATGGACTTTTTTCAGCTTCGGCAATCCGCAATTTTTGCAGGTTAACAGAATCGGAAACGGAAGGTTTAAATTTCTCTGGGTTCATATCGAGAGCATAAAAATACTTTTGGGTGTTTTTCAAAGCATTTTCCGGGCCTGAAAGTTGAATAATCCGG
>JAHEEB010001001.1 GCA_024640925.1 Bacteroidota bacterium
TACCGCTTCGCAAAATGGTTATTTTAAAATTGTTCAACTATTAATATCGTCAGGAGCAGATGTAAATAAAGCGACGAATGATGGGTTTACTTCGCTTCACATTGTGTGTTATCAAGGCCATATTGAAATCATCAAGCTTTTAGTTACATCCGGAGCCGATTTTAATAAAGCAACCAATAAAGGAGTCACTCCACTTCTTATTGCTTCAGGACAATGCTATCTCGATGTTGTCAAATATCTGATAGCATTAGGTGCCGATGTTAAAGCTACAAGCGATAAAGGATTAACTCCTCTTTACACAGCATCACAAAGCAGTTGCTTCGAAACAGTTAATTTTCTAATTTCATCCGGAGCCGAATTAAACAAAGCCGATTCATCTGGAATCACTCCTCTAATAATTGCTTCAACTAAAGGCAACATCGAAGTTGCCATACTTTTAGTATCATCGGGAGCAGATGTAAACAAAGCATCAATGGATGGAAATACGCCACTTATTTGTGCATCAAAAATAAATAATACTGAAATAGTAAAGCTATTATTGTCATCAGGTGCTGATCCTAAATTAAAGAATAAAGCTGGTAAATGCGCAACCGATGAAACCAGCGATCCTTCCATTAAATTATTACTCCAAAAGGGTACGAAATAATTAAGATTAGAGAATCCTCAATGAACTTGTTAGAAGATTCATTATCCTTTCACTTATCACTTAAATAAGTGATATTTAATTTTATCACCTAAAATGGTGATATTATTGTTTATCACCTAAAAAAGTGATACTTTTAGAAAAATTGTTAACAACACATGACAAGCATAATTACCGGCGATATTGTTCATTCAAAGAAGATTGCCCCGAAAATCTGGTTGAATGTGCTTAAAAATGAGCTAAACTTAATAGGCTCAAGCCCAAAATCATGGGAAATATACCGGGGAGATAGCTTTCAGGTCGAAGTTCCCGATCCGGCAGAAGCATTGGCCAGGGCCATTAAGATAAAAGCATCTGTAAGGTGCATTAAAGGTCTTGATGTACGAATGGCAATAGGCATAGGCAATAAAACGCACAAAGCCCAAAACATTACCGAATCTAACGGAACTGCTTTTGTTTTCTCCGGCGAGCGCTTTGAACAACTTCAAAAAGAAAAACGGAACCTGCTCATCGCTTCGGAATGGAAGGACTTTGACAGGGATATCAACCTGTTTTTAAGACTAGCTCTTATAGTTATGGATAGTTGGACTGCTAATTCTGCCGAAGTTGTAAAAACAATATTGGAACATCCCGATATATCACAGAAAGAACTTGGTAAAATACTGGGCATTAAACAAAACACAGTAAGCAAGCGGCTTAAAGGAGCTCATTTTGAAGAAATAACTGAACTGATGGAAATATACAAACTCAAAATCAACATGCTTTTATGATACTCTTGATAAAACTTCTGCTAGCTCATCTGACCGGTGACTTTTTATTGCAACCCGATGCCTGGGTAAAAGCCAAAGAAACAAAAAAAATAAGAGCCTACCAGTTATACTTACATGTAGTTATACATTTTGCTTTAGTACTGCTTGTTGTATGGGATATTACTTTCTGGAAATGGGCTTTGTTACTGGCCGGATTTCACTTAATTGCCGATATTGTTAAATTATATGCCCAAAACGATAAAACAAGGCGATCCTGGTTCTTTGCTGATCAGTTGATGCATCTTCTGCTGATTTACCTTGTATGGTTATGTTGTCAGAAAGAGCGTTTTACTTTCCCGGGCCTAACAAATGAATACATTTTGCTGATAATAACCTTTGTTTATGCCCTTACACAGCCAGCTTCGACAATAATACGTTTAATTATTTCAAAATGGAACCCCGCCACTGGCAACAATAACGATTCGTTAGATAATGCAGGTAAATATATCGGTATATTGGAACGACTGTTTGTATTTGCTTTTGTTATTACCAATAACTGGGAAGGAATTGGCTTTTTACTAGCTGCTAAGTCTGTTTTTCGTTTTGGCGATCTGAAAGAATCGAAAGACAGAAAATTAACAGAGTATGTTTTAATTGGTACCTTATTGAGTTTTGGTATTTCGCTTCTTGCCGGTATAATTTTTCTGAAATTAAGTGTGGTTTAAAATCAGCTCCTAAAGCTTAAAACACTTACATGGAAATATTTATAGCAAAAGTCCAATACTAAAATTAACACATCAAACTTTATATTCTCGGTATCTTAGGACATTCAAGACTTTTTCTGAAGGCTGATTTTTCTACATTAAAGAGTATGGATAGCGAAAAATGAAGATTCTGAAGCTTTATATCTGTTGGCGTGTATGGAGCGCTGCCAGAAATACTGTTGTCATTCGCTGTAATAGTATTCAAACCAAAATCGTACCCGGTACTAAACATT
>JAHEEB010001002.1 GCA_024640925.1 Bacteroidota bacterium
TAATCAAAAATCTGTTCCATCGATTTAATGATTCCAGGAGTCAAATGTGTCATACAACCAGCAAAGTATATCAACTTTGCTTTTTCGGGTTTGCCTTCTTTTAAGTAACTGTATTGCGAATTGTATTGAAGAGTAGATTCTATACGCTGAGTAATGCGCAAATCGTTTGTTTCGATTTTTACAGGGCATACCTGCTGGCATTTTCCACATAGTAAACAGTTAAAAAGAACCTCATCGGTCAGCATATTATTACGGATATTCTTCAAAACATAAACCGATTGAGAATTCCTTATTCCGGCATGGTTCATCTGGCAAACATCCAGGCAAATACCGCATCGGGAGCATGAGAATACTTGTGCTTCCGAGTATGTATTGACCCTCTTTTTAAGTCTTACCCCATAGTTTCTGATGAAAATCAGGTATATCTCCGCCGGAATGTGCATATACCTGGAATTAGGCAATGCAACAAAGAATAGCCCTAAGGAAAGGGAGTAAGCAAACCAGATAGGTTGATGCATCATTTCTAATGATGGAAATGCACTTGCTAGTTGATTGCCCAGCGATTGTGTCAGAAAACTGCCATTGTGATAAACTCCAGCAGAAACACTTTCAGCTAAAAGTCTTAAAGGAAAAACAAGCCAAAGCGATGTTAGTGCAATTCTGTCGCCCGATTTCAGCCGGGTTACTTTTTTCAGACCAAAAAAACGACTGTTTAACCGTTTAAAATATGCCAAAGAAACTCCCGTAAGAACAAACAAAAGGAGTAAATCCATGAAAGCAGTGAAAAAATTTGATAGTAAATAGTTATGATCCGTTACATAATACCTGAAAAAAATTGGCAAATATAAAGGGAAATGGATCGATTGTTTAAAGAATACGGTTTCAATATGACCTACAAAAATTAATAGAAACCATCCAAAAGCAAGGCTCATATGCATATAGCCTAGTAATTTACTCTTTCCAAATATTCGATGGTGAAGTAAGCCTTCCATAAAAGATTCTTTGAGCGATTCCCATGTACGTCTGGTTCGAAAGCTTTTCCATATCCTGATTTTATCAATCTTGGATAAACCAATTGTCCATCTGATAAACCGATACAGGACAACTATCATAAGGTATATTGTTCCTATAATAAATGGCCATGTGAACTTATCGGGTAAATTATTCATTGGTTCCTGTATTTAACAATACCTTTTTTAATTAGCATAATCACATTCCTGATATTAATGTCGCGTGGACAAACCAGGGCACATTTTCCACAAAGCATACATTTATCGATTTCTTTAGCCAGAAGTTCTGTTTCACCTTGCCTGAGCAATAACCCCATTCTTCTAATGTTAAAGTCTATGAGGTTGCCGGCACTGCATGTAGCCGTGCAACCACCACATGACATGCAGGTTAAAAAGGATGGTTCTCCAATCAGGACATCTTTTAATAATCGTCCGTCAAACTGGTCGTAATCTATAGTGCGTGTTTCAATGATTGAAAATCCAAACTTACTCATTACTATGATTTTGATAAATATTTATGTACTTCAAATGCAGCTGAACGTGCATGTTCAATTGTATCAGCAATTGACATAGGGCATGAGCACGAACCAGCCAGAAAAACACCTTCTTTTGAAGATAGATTTCTTCCTGTATGTGCATCGCCGGATAAGAGGAATCCGTGTTTGTTAAATTCAAGCTGAGAAGTTGCACCAATTTTTTTTGTGTTTGCTCCAGCCTCCATACCAACAAGAAGTACTACCATATCAACATTCATTTTCAATGGTCTTCCTGAAAGTGTGTCTTCGGCTTTTATCATAATTGAATGATCAATATTTTCTGAGGCTTCAGACAATCTGCCCCTGATAAATTGGATATGGTGCTGCTCCTGTGCTTTTCTATATATCTCTTCCCATTCTAGTCCGTACATACGTAAATCCATATAAAAGCAATAGATTTCTGTATCGGGCATCAGTTGGTTTACTTCAATTGCCTGCTTTACACCTGTTACACAACAAACCTTAGAGCAATAGTGGTTGCCACTTTTTGCATCACGCGATCCGACACAATGAATAAATGCAATGCGATGTGGTTCTTTTCCATTAGACATATATACCTTACCATCTTCTCTAAGTTTCTTTTCCAGATCAACAGATGTTATAATATTATCGTATATGCCATACCCATATTCTTCTTTTTTCTCAGCTTTGAAAAAGTCGAAACCACTGGCTATTACAACAGCATCGGCTGCTATTTCTTGTTGTATATTTAGTTTAACAGAGAAAACACCATTATTTTTCTCTATTTTACTTACTTCCGTTTTGTTGAGTATTTTAATTCCGGGCATTGAGCACTTTTCATGCATATATTGCCTTATCTCGTTTGCAGAACGCATATTTGG
>JAHEEB010000255.1 GCA_024640925.1 Bacteroidota bacterium
GGAAATTATCAGTTCATATACGTTACTTACCGTACTTCTGGAGATTGTTAAAGCTTCTTCATTCGTAAGAGGTCTATCGATAAGCGGAACTTCACCGAAAATACGGACAAGATCAAAATAGAAGAAAGCCCGAAGAAATTTTGCTTCCGCTTTTAATCTATTCCTCAAAACAGGATCAGTTACAATGTCTCCCCTTCTTTCTATTTGATCAATTACGGTATTTGCCCGTTGTATTCCATTATAGTTTGAATTCCATGCTTCTGAGAGGTAAATATTACTTGAAAGTGCGCTCCAGAAACTGTTTACACCTTCCCAATCTCTTACACCTCCATCAGAAACACCATAAATATTATCGGATCTGGTCTCTGATAAATTCAAAATTCTTTCAGGATAGTTTGCCAAATCAGCATAGATAGCATTTGTACCCTGAATAAAGTCAACCGTAGTACTAAAGAATGTTTCGGTAGAATTAGATGATATTGGTTGCTGATCCAATTCATCTGAGCAGGCTCCAAAAAGAACTGCTGATATGAGTATTATAAATAATTTTTTCATACGTCTATTTTTTGTTTTTTAAGGTCGTATGGAACCGCATTAAAAAATAATCATACTTCGCTTTTTTTAATGCTTGTTTCATAAACAATCGAAAGTTAGAACTAGAAACTCAATTTAATACCTAAAATGATGGAACGGGTTAAAGGAAGTCCACCGTAATCACCTGCTTCGGGGAATGTTGTGCTTCCACTGACGTCGGTATTCGTAGCTTCCGGATTACAACCACCATAGTATTTGTCTTTTCCAAACCAGTTTTCAGCGGTTACGTATATACGGGCATTATCAATCTGTTTTGTTTTAATCAGATTTCCAAGATTATATCCTAAGGTTATATTTCTGATTCTCCAATAATCAGATGAGTATAACCAGTCAGTATTTTTAATACGACCGAATGTAGAATATGCCTTACCTACCTTGCCATCACCAGGATCTTCAGCAGAACGCCATCTATCCCTGGCTAATCCAAGATAATTGTCAACATACCCTTGTCCGGTACGACCAATTGCCCTGCCTAACAATGAATAGATAGAACCACCTTGCTGGCCTTGTACTAAAATAGATAAATCGAAGCCTCTGTATTTGAAAGTATTTGTAATACCCCAAACATAATCGGGATTAGGATGACCGACAATTATACGATCGTTAGCATCAATTTTTCCATCCCCGCTGGCATCATAATATTTAGGATCACCTGCAGATTCCTTATTGTATTGAGCCACATTATTATCTATGTCCTCTTGTGTCAATATGCCATCCTGACGTACCACACAAATACTATTTATTTGTTCACCAACTTTCAATATACTATGTGATATATCGTAGGTTGAAGGCACCCAAATTTGCTCTTGTCCCGGACCTAATGCTTCCACTTTGTTTTCATTATGTGCAAGGTTTGCTGATGTCATCCAACTAAAGTCGCCGGTTAAGTTGCGTGATGTTAACTCAACTTCCCATCCTTTATTTCTTACTTCTCCTGTATTGGACAGCGTTGTATTAAATCCGGTTGTACCTGGAATAGGCACATATAAAAGCAGACCAGTACTTAGTTTATTATAATAATCGAATGAACCTGTTATACGGCTTTTAAGTATACCTAAATCTACTCCAAAATCAATGGTTTTCGATTCTTCCCATGTTAAATCCGGGTTTACACTGGCATTAACAGCACGACCAACCACCCTAGATGTTCCAAAGGCATATCCATATGTTGACAATTGGGCAATACTGCTGTAATCACCAATATTGTAATTACCTGCTGTTCCCCAACTTGCCCTAAGTTTCAAGTCGCTAATAAATGGGACACTAGCCATAAAACTCTCGTTGGATACTCTCCACCCCACTGATAACGAAGGGAACATAGCCCATTTTGAATTAGCGCCAAACCTTGAAGATCCGTCCCGCCTTATACTGGCAGAAAGCAAATATTTACTGTCAAAACTATATTGAGCACGGCCAAAAAATGATATCAATACATTTTTAGATTCGGTATTTCCGGTATTACTAGCAATAACTGCATTGTTAGTACCGGTCCATCCTGTTGCCTCATTCAAGGTTGAAACACCAGCAGTATTAAAACCACCATTTGAGTTTATAGCGCTTATGCTTATAAAATCAGAATTGTATGAAGCTCCAGCCATTAATGAGATATCGTGCTTTTCTTTCAATAACTTATTGTATGTTAGAATATTTTCATTAACAAAAGTTTGTTTCTTATATCCGCGTGAATTTCCTGTTGAAAGTGCATTGTTACTTGCCAGACGATTTGCAACGGTACCAACAACTGTATAGGGAACAAACGATTTTGTGTTATTATCAAGATTATCAAGGTTAACAGTAGTTTTAAATTTAAGTCCATCAATAATTTGATATTCGGCATAAATAGATGTGATAGTCCTGAACCTTTTAGACTCTCCGATTGATTCCTCAAGTTGAGCTACCGGACTATTTCTTGAATTGCTCCATTTATACATACCATAATCAAATGAGTTACAATAGACTCCACTGCTTTCCTCTTGAACCGGAGAAAGAGATAATGTCTGATGCCAGATATTGTCTTTGCCTTCTACATTGGGATCGTTCGTAAGAGAATACGTTGGAGTAAGATTTATTCCGAATTTCAAGTTTTTAGTCGGAGTTACTTCAATATTTGTCCTTGCAGAAAAACTGGTATAATCCATACCCAAAACAATACCTTCCAGTTTCTCATAATTACCTGACATATAATAACTAACCGATTCATTACCACCACTTGCAGACAATTGATAATTCTGAATTGAACCTCTTCTGAGTATTTCATCCTGCCAGTCAATATATTCTAATCCGGGATGTCCTGGCTGGTTCCAACGGTCATCTATCATATACGTTGTATTGTATTCGCTGGCTCCTAAAGGTGTAGTTGCAGTTTCATTGATAATAGCACGTCTTTCGTCGGTACTTTGTGTGGCAGTCCTTCCATCACCAGAAGCAACCCACTGTGCATTGATCATTTCCTGAGCCCGTTCTACCCATTCATCAGCACTAAGCATGTCCAACTTCCGTGTAGCTTCAGAAAAACCAGAATAAGCATCAAAGCTAATTTTTGCTTTTCCTGCTTTTCCCTGTTTTGTAGTAATAAGAACAACTCCATTAGCAGCTCTGGAACCATAAATAGCCGCTGCTGAAGCATCTTTCAAAACCTGAATAGATTCTATATCATTCGTATTAATATTATCCAGAGGGTTGCCTGTGGCAAAATTACCAGAAGCATTTGAAGCAGCAGTAGCAAGAGGAAAACCATCAATGACGTACAATGGCTCATTCCCCGCAGACAGAGAACCTGTTCCCCTGACATTGATACTAAAAGCTTTACCAATGGAACCGGTTGTTTGTTTAACCTGAACGCCGGCCATTTGACCAACCAGTGCCTGGTCTACCCTGGAAATAGGGCGCTCTTCTATACTTTCTGCTTTAATTGCAGCAACCGAATTTGTTACATTACTTTTTTTCATAGTTCCGTATCCTACTATTACCACTTCCTCAAGAGCAGCAATATCTTCAACAAGAGAAAGATCGATAGTCGATTTTCCAGCTACTGATATTTCCTCATTCAGAAATCCGACATATGAACAGATAAGGATAGCATCTTCACCTGAAACGGTTATGGAGAATTTTCCATTCATATCAGTAACAACACCGTTAGATGTCCCCTTTTCAAGTATGGTTACTCCTACCAGGGGCTCGTTTGTTGTAGCTGATATTATTGTACCGGTAATGGTTTTCCCCTGTCTCATGTTCATTTCTTTTGGGGTTATAACCACCAGGTTATTTCCTAAAATGGTATAATTATTACCTGTTTTTGAAAACAAGGTTTTTAGAATTTCTTCCATAGACTTATTTTCAACGTGCAGATTCACATTCTTTTCACCATTTATCAGTTCATCGTGATACAAAAAAGTGACATCGCTTTGTTTTTCGATTGCCTGAAATGCGTCAGCTAAGGACGCATTATTCAGGTTCAGAGTTATTTTGTTGGTAGATTGAGAATAGACTGTTGCACTAATTTGCAGCGTAGTTACAAAAAATAACAGAATAGAAAATTTCATAACTAATAGAGTTTTAATTAGACCTTTTTTACTAAAAAAAGCCAGGCTTTTCTTTCTTTTCATATTTTTTAAAGGTTAAGTTTAGACAATAAAAAATCATTTAGCCGTTATATCAACGGTAATCAAATCAAGAGATCGGAAAACATTGGCGTATTTCCCGATTTAAAAAAAAGCAATTAGGAAAATTTCATAGGCACATAGAGTTAATTAGTTAATTAGTTTATTTATCGTTAGGGTGAACTATTTTATTTATGGTAATTTTGTTCTGATCGATAGTATATTCGAATGGCAAGGAAAGACTCAGTGCTTCAAGAGCTTGTTCAATATTTTCTTTCTCAAACTTGCCTGTATATCTCGAATTTTTTAACTGTTCGTCTTCTATAATTATCTGTACATCGTACCAACGCTCCAAACGAACAGCGAGTTCCTCAAATCTTTCACTCCTGAATCGAAGACTTCCATCCTTCCATGAAGTGTATAGTTTAATCTCTTCCTGGTTAGTTGGAAGAATAATTTGTCCTATACCCTCTGGCTTTTCCGTGCTATTTTTCAATTCAGTTTGAGTATTTTCATCGGTATTTTGGGTTATTTGTGTAACAGAAATCTGGCTGGATATTTTATTAAAGACAGCACGCTGATTTGGTTTAAGCATTACTGGTTCATCCTTTACTGCGTTATTCCCTTCTTTTGTTATTTCTATCGAACCTTTCTCCAGAATGGTTTCCATAGTTCCTTCTGTAGAATATGACTTTACATTGAAGGAGGTTCCAAGCACAGTTATATTAATATCTGATGCATTAACAATAAATTTTCTCCCGGCTTTTTTCGCTACTTCAAAATATGCCTCACCATCTAAATAGAGCTTTACATTTTTCGAATTCAGATTGGATGGATATTTCAGGGTTGTTTCGGAATTAAGCCAGATTTTTGTTCCGTCAGATAAAACAAGACTTGATTTTTCGCCTCGCTTTGTAGTTAGTTGATTATATTCTGTTACATTATGTTCAAACAACAAATAACCTGTTGTTCCTAAGCTATATAACAACAGAAAAACAGCTGCAATTTTCAGAAATCTTTTTACCAGATTATTTTTTGAATTATTGAAACTGCTAATCTTTAGTACTCTTTTCCTTTTATTTTTTTCCTCGTTCAGCCGAATTGAAAACAGCTCATAATTAAGGTTGTCATTACTGTTATTATGCGCTTTCATAAGTCCTGCGCCAATCCAGTAGTTTTTTATTTCAATAAAAAATTGCCTGTTGTCTTCATCAGAATTAATCCATTCGAGCAATTCTGTAGTCTGTTGCTCGTTTAGCTCATTCGAAAGATACTTGTAAATAAAAGTGGAATCCATGATCTCTTGGTAACTATATTAATTAACAACATGTATAGGTTTTACCCCTATAAGATATTTTATTTTTTTTAATCATTACTGCCTTACTAAAAGCAGAAAAACCTTTGTAAGCCAACAACACCTAGTAATGATTTTTATATTAAAGTTCATTCTATTTTTGCAACAAAAACTTCAATATGCCAAATAATCACTAACCATAATAATTAATATATTTCTTTTTGTGAATTTTGGCCTTTGCGGCTTTCTTTTGCCATAAAGCCTTTGCGGCATTTGCTTGCCTCCGAGACAATAACTCAGTGGTTCTTCTTTGTGAAGTCTTTGTGTAGCAATAATAATATTTTTATGTTTATCGGGAAATACGTACTCAGATCTTTTTTTGTTTATTGAGCTAAACATAACCCTTTATCTCATTACGGATTCGCTTTAAAGCTTCAGATATTTGATTTTCAACCGTTTTTATTGACAGGTTAAGTTTTTCTGCAATGTCTTTATATTTCATCTCGCTATTCCTGCTCAATTCAAATATTTCCCTGCATTTTTCAGGCAAATGATCAATTGCATAATTTATTTTATTTCTTAGCTCATCGTAAAACAATTGCCCCGACAAGTCATCTTTTAAGGCTATATAATTCATTTGTAGCTCACTAAAATTCTTTTGGGTAAACTCGTTGTACCTTTTTTTTGCAGTTGCCTTTTTTAGGTAGTTAAGGCAATCGTTGCGGATAATGGTAAATAATAAAGCTTCAAGGTTTGTGTTATCGGCAAGATTATCCCTGATTTCCCATAATTTAAGAAATGTTTCCTGTACAAATTCGCGGGCAATTTCTTTATTTATAACATATTCATTGGCATAATAAAGCAATTTTCCATAATAACTATGAAATACATGTTCAAAGGTTTTTTGATCACCTTTCTTTAATTGAT
>JAHEEB010001003.1 GCA_024640925.1 Bacteroidota bacterium
GCATCCATCAGGCCGTTTCCTCACTTTTATCACTGAAGAAAAAGGAGGTATACGATTTTATTTTTATACCATAGCCGATAAAACAATAGAATGGAGAAATATTTTATATTTCGAAAAAATACTGAGTTATTCATTTTCTCCAGATGGCTCTCAAATAGTGATTTCAGCTGTAAAAGACGGGAAATCGGACATATTTGTTCACAACCTGGCTGCCGGCACCAATTTTCAGGTTACCAATGATATTGAAGATGACTTTTCTCCACGCTTTATCAATGATGGCACACAAATACTATTTGTCTCCGATCGCGAATCGGACACTCTTGACCCAGGAGGCAGTACAAAAAAAGGAGGCTATACTCAGGATTTGTTTATTTACGATTACAAATCAAAATCGAATACAATAAAAAGACTTGCCGATGTTCAGTACATTAATAAAAGTCTACCTTACGAGATTAGCCATAATAAATATATTAGTCTGAGTGATAAAAGTGGTATTATTAACCGCTATGTTTCTGCATTTGACAGCGCTATAAGCTATATCGATACAGCCATTCATTACCGTTATTTTGCCATTACAGAACCCAGCACAAATTATAACAGGAACGTAATTGAGCAAGATTATAACCAAAAAACCAACAGAATTGGGGAAATTTTATTTCACAAAGGTCGCTACCAAATGTTTTCAAGAGATCTTACTGTTCCTGAAAGTGATGTTACCAAACAAGAACCTACTCCATTCAGAATAGAACAAACAAAAAATCTTGCCAAAAAAGATAGTATTAGCAAAATAATCGTTTTAAAAATTCCACTTGATTCAATTTTAAACCATGAAGTAGTAGTTGGGAAAGATACTATTTCACTACCTGAGGAACGAATTGACATCAATAATTACATCTTTGAAATTGAGCGCATTAAAATGCTCAATCAGAAGTTTAAAGATAAAAAAATTAACGCTACAGTAGTTAATAATTATGAGCCCCAGGTACCCAAACCAAGGATTTACATGAAATCCTTTTTCCAAGATTACCTGGTAACTCAAATCGATTTTAGTTTTTTAAACGAATCGTACCAGCCTTTTACAGGCAGTGCAGTATATTATAACCCTGGGACAAATTTGCTTTTTAAAATTGGCACTCACGATTTGTTTGAGGATTATAAAATTACGGGCGGATTGCGTATACCTCTTGATTTTCAGAGTACTGAATACCTCATTAGTGTTGAAGATTTAAAAAAACGAGTTGATAAACAATTTGTATATCACAGACAAACCTTTATAAATCAAACAAACGAGGATGTACCTCACGATGTAAGAAATATTTCGCAACAATTTTCCATGATTTTCCGATATCCATTCAGTCAGATTACTTCAGTTGCTGGTACAATTGGTCTGCGAAATGATAAACTTATCTACCTGCCTGTTTCTGATCCAAATAACGCCCTTAACAAAAAAAATATCGATAGATTATGGTTAAGCACCAAAGGGGAGTATATTTTCGACAACACACGCTTACTTGGACTAAACCTGCCTGCTGGTACACGTTTTAAAATATTTGGTGAAGCCTATCAGCAAATCAATTCGAGCCATTACAACCTGTTTGTTGTAGGTGCCGACTTTCGGAATTACCTTATTATACACCGGAACCTCATTTGGGCAAACCGCTTTGCAATGAGTAGCTCAACCGGAAGTGCGCGCTTAATTTATTACCTTGGTGGGGTTGATAACTGGACTAACTTTTCGTCAGAAACCCCTACTTTTATACCTCTTAGTGAAATAAGGCTTACTCCGGGAGTTAATTATGCATTTCAGACCCTGGCAACAAATTTACGGGGATTTTCTCAAAACATTCGAAATGGAGCCAATTTCGCACTTATCAATTCTGAAATTCGTTGGCCAATTATTCGATATATTGCAAACTACCCGCTAAGTAATGCTTTTTTTGAGAATTTTCAGGCAATTGGTTTTTTTGATATTGGATCGGCCTGGTCAGGTTTGTCACCCTGGTCAAAAAAGAATGGATATGATAATGATTTTATTTATCGGGGAAATGTAGAAGTTGAAATAGATGCCGACAGAAGTCCATTTGTTGCGGGATATGGTCTTGGTGTCCGATCGCAACTTCTGGGGTATTTTATCAGGCTCGATTGGGCCTGGGGCATAGAAAACTGGCAGGTTTTGCCAAGAGTGTTTTATTTTTCACTTGCACTTGATTTTTAGAATAGTTATGAATGATATTGTATTGCTTTTGATTATTGGTCTGGCTGCCGGAATTATTGCCGGTGGGTTTGGCGTTGGAGGGGGGATTATACTTATTCCTGCACTTGTTTTTTTCTTCGGAATGACTCAACACCAGGCACAAGGAACAACACTTGCTGTATTTTGTGTTCC
>JAHEEB010000256.1 GCA_024640925.1 Bacteroidota bacterium
CTACGAGGTTTCTCGTGGTGGACAAGTGTTCTTTATTCACAACAGGGTTCAAACCTTAGTTGAGATAGAAACCATTATTCGACGAGTTTGTCCAAATGTTAAGACTATTATTGGCCATGGACAAATGGAAGGAACGGATATGGAAAAGGTTATAATTGATTTTATTAATGGCGATTTTGATGTTCTTATTGCCACAACCATTATAGAATCGGGACTGGATATACCAAATGCAAATACCATATTTATTAATAATGCCCAAAACTTTGGATTAAGCGATTTGCACCAGTTACGCGGTAGAGTGGGCCGCTCAAACCGAAAAGCATATTGCTATCTGCTTGCTCCACCGGTAACTATGCTCACAGCTGAGGCAAAACGCAGGTTAAAAGCCATTGAAGAATTCTCCGACTTAGGTAGCGGATTTCATATAGCTTTACAGGATTTGGATATCCGTGGTGCGGGAAATATGCTAGGTGCTGAACAAAGTGGGTTTATTGCCGACATTGGTTTCGAAACTTACAACCGCATTCTTGACGAAGCTTTACAGGAATTGAAAGAAACAGAATTCAAAGATTTATTTAAAACAGATAAACCCAAAACTACTGCAGAGAAAATCAGGTTTATCAGAGATTGTACTGTTGATACTGATTTGGAAATTCACATTCCTGACAATTATATTGAAAATGTTTCAGAACGTATCAGGTTGTATCGGGAATTAGACAACATTAAAACCGAAAAAGAACTGGAAGAATTCAATGATAAATTAGTCGACAGATTTGGACAACTACCCTCTACGACTACTGAACTGTTCAAGGTTGTCCGTTTACGTTGGCTCGCCATGGATTTAGGGTTTGAGAGAATCTTATTAAAAAATGAGAAGCTAATTCTTTATTTTGTGAGCAGCCAAAAATCCGATTATTATCAATCTGCCGAATTCTCAAATATTCTTTCGTTCGTACAAAAGAATCCAAGGATGTTTAGTATGAAAGAAGGCCAAAATAAACTAACTCTAACAATTGGTGGAGTTAAGGATATCGATGAGGCTTATAAACTGCTTGAGAAAATGAAAACCAGGGAGTCTGCAATATGAACCTTATAATAGATATCGGTAATACAAGAACCAAGTATTCTGTATTCGACAAGGATATTGAAGTGTTTTCAGATGCTGTAAGTATCTGTAATATCGATAGAATCAGGCAACTAAAATCGGATTTCCCAAAAATAAGTAATGCTATAATTTCATCAACGGGTCTCCTTCCTGAAGGAATTATTGATGGTTGTAAAAAGATCTTCAATTTTTTCCTCAAATTTAATCCTTCAACACCTCTTCCTTTTAGTTCAGATTATAAAACACCAACAACCATAGGGGCCGACAGACTGGCAGGAATTGCCGGGGCACAAAAAAAATTCCCTGACAAAAACGTACTGATTATCGATGCAGGAACTGCTATTACTTTCGATTTAAAGACCAAAACCAATATCCATAAAGGAGGAAATATTTCGCCCGGCTTAAAAATGAGATTTAAATCACTTCACGAATACACCCATGCGCTACCGCTTGTTGAAGCAACCGACATCTCAGGTTATTTAGGCCTTAGCACCCGTGAAGCTATACTCAATGGCGTTATTCTTGGGATGATGTCTGAAATAGAAGGAACGATAGACCTTCTTAGTCCTATTTATGAAGATTTAACAATAATACTTACCGGAGGCGATGCTCCTTTTTTTGAGATTAGACTAAAAAGAACCATCTTTGTCATACAAAATTTAGTAAGTCAAGGTCTTAATTCAATATTAAATTATAATGTTCCGGATAATTTGATAAAATAGTGGAAGGTACAATGATCAAAAGAAAACCTGGGTATATTGGCATGTTTTATATCTCTCTTGGTATATTGCTACTCCTGTCATGCACTAACGATATAGAGAAGGTTAAAGGTTTTGCCCCTGGTTCAGATGTCCCGAATATGGCAAGCAAAAACTATCAGTTTGAATACACCGATACAGGAAAACTCCAACTTAAGTTTTTTGCTCCCGAAGCAAATCACTATATGGTTACAGAAGAATCGGATCCTATGTACAAGTTCCCTAAAGGAATTGAGGTATATTTTTATGACGAAAAAGAGAAAGTAAAATCGATCATTACAGCAAGGTATGCCGAATTCAATGAAAGAACAGAGATATTTGAGGCACGGGATAGTGTTGTTGTTAAAAACCTCCAAACCAACGAAAGGGTCGATACTGAAAAAATGTTCTGGAACAGACCAGAAAAAAAAATATACTCTGAAGACCATACAAAAATAACTAATCCGGATGGAGTATTTTTCGGAGATAATGGATTTGAGGCAGCACAAGATCTGTCGTATTACAGACTAAAAGGTTCAACTGGGACAATGGTAGTTAAAGATGAAGAATAATAATCAGCAAATTAACTCTATCCTTGAAATATTCTGGCTTATTGTCTTCGTTTTTACCATGATAATTGGTTTTACAAACACCATCAAACAAGGGTTCCATAATAGTTATATGTTTTTTATAATGAGTTTTTTTGCTGCTCTGTTGTATTTATTACGAAGAAGTATAAGACTTAAGAAAAAGCAGGAATAAACAAATTATTTACAAGGAAATCCAGAGCTTTTGGCAATTTTCTTTTATCATACTTAGTATTTTGTGATTAATTACTATATTCGTACCCTGATTTAAAAAAACGTATTAAAGTAGTATACAATGGCTATTATTCAGAAAATTCGCAACCGTGCAGGCATCCTTGTTTCGGTTATTATTGGGCTTGCCCTTCTTGCATTTATTTTGGGTGACTTTCTTACCTCGGGTAGTGCATATTTCAGTGACGCACGTTCAAATATTGTTGAAATCAACGGGAAAGGTGTTTCATATCAGACCTTTGATGAAGAATATAAAACTTTTGAAAATGAAGCTAAAGAACGTTACGGAAAACAATCTTTAACTGATGAAGAAACTGAAGCTATAAGGGAAGAAACCTACAATACCATCGTTTTTGACAAAGTTTTCGGCCGCGAATTCGATAAACTTGGTTTGGCAGTAAATAAAGACGAGCTGGATGATTTGTTAGGCGGACAACACTTATCTCCCTTTGTGATTCAATTATTACAAAGTCAGAATACAGATCTTGCAAATTGGAAAAGATACTTATCATCGGTAAGAGAGATGCAGCCGGGTACCCCTGAAATGAATTTTTATGTATATATTGAAGATCAGGTTTATAAAAACCGGATAATGACTAAATATAGTAATCTGATCAAACAGGGAACTTATGTAACAGGTCTTGAAGCTAAAAGACGTCTTAAAGAAATCAGCAATGAAGTTAACTTTTCCTATATCGTTGATCAATTTGATGCTGCCGATTCTGCTGTAAGTGTCACTAATAGTGAACTAAAAGACTATTATAAAGAACACTTAAAAGCATATAAACAAGAAGCTTCAAGAGATATTCGTTTTGTTTATTGGGAAGTTATTCCTTCACAAGCTGACTATGCTGCAGCAGAAAAAGAAGTTAAGGATATGATCACTGATCTTTCCGCTCTTGATGCGCAGAACAGTATTGAATATATTAATGCAAATTCAGATGTAAAAATACCTGCCAAACGCTATACTAAAGGAGAATTAAAAGATTCTATTATTGATGCTTTTGCTTTTAGCTCACCGGAAAACTCAATATATGGTCCTTATTTTGAGGAAAACCAGTTTAAAGCTGCAAAGGTTATTAAAGCAGAATTCCTTCCTGACTCTGTGAGAGCAAGTCATATCATTATTCCAATCAGTAATGAAAATTATGCTAAACAAAGGGTATTAGCTGATAGTTTGAAAAAAATGCTTGAGAACGGAGCTGATATGACTGTTTTGGCTTCGAGCAACTCTTATGACGAGAATACCAAATCTATCGGCGGTGACCTGGGCTGGTTTAAGGAAGGTAAATTTCCTCCGATTATCAGTGATTCTTGTTTTTATGGAAAAACAGGAGATGTTCGCATTAACATTCTTGCTGAACAAGGAGCGTTGCAGATTATTAAAATTACAGGGCAATCAACACCAGTTAAAAAAGTTCAGGTTGGCTTACTCAACTGCGAGTTGCGCCCTAGTGAAAGTACCGATGCAAAATATCGTATTGAAGCCAGCAAATTCGGAACCCAAAACAATACTCCTGAAAAATTTGAAGCTGCTTTAAAAACCGGAAATTATAAAATAGTTCCGGTTAATAACCTTCGTCCACAAGATAAAAATGTAGCTGATTTGGAGAGAAGCCGTGAGCTGGTAATGTGGGCATTTAAGAGTGATGAGAAGACTATCACCGATCGGATATATACATATGGAAATAAACATGTTGTTGCCATTGTCGATAAAGTTCGTGAAAAAGGATACACTCCATTTGAAGATTTAAAGAAAACCATTGAAATCGAAGTAAAGAAAGAAAAACAATCCGCCACAATTGCTGCAAAACTAAAAGAAGCGAGTGCTGGAGCTTCATCGTTAAGTGCTATTGCTTCAAAGCTAAGTACCGACGTTAAAACCGCTTCAAACATACGGTTTGCTTCTTATCAAATACCAGGTGTTGGTTTTGAACCTAAATTACTGGGGGCAGTTATGTATCTGCCAAAAGGAAAAATTTCTAAACCTATCGAAGGAACTAATGGCGTTTATATCTTCCAGGTCGATTCAGAAATAGACAACTCATCTACAGCAACACCTGATATTCAAAAAAGATACCTTGAAAACAATTATTATAGCCGTATTAATTATTCTTTAATGGATGCTCTTTATGATCTGTCTAAGCTTGAAGATTTCAGGTATAAATTTTTCTAGTAGGTAGTTAATTTCTTTTTAAATATATGAAACCCGGTTCTTGTTGAATCGGGTTTTTCATTTTTAAATCCCTTAATCACATTAATCCAAATTTATTATTAGAAAATATCTAAAGACAAATTCTTAATTGGGGCAAGCTGTAATCAATTGAAATTTTCAATATATTTCTATTGTTTAATCCGAAATTATTAACTTCGGTGACCTCACCACAAGCGGTTTCGGTTTTCTAATTTGGGTTGTCCTCACTAAATCAATAAAGATTCCGAGATCCAATGTTTTAATCAATTTTTGTGTTTCTATTATTTTTATTGACTAATCTTGGATTAATAATTTACATAGGATGAATGTTATATATTAGATTTCGTTTTGTTTGTATCTTAAAATAAATATAAATAGATTTGGATATAATTACGATTGCATAACCAATAAAACCAAACCAAATGAAAGAACTATTACATATTATAACTGGCATTTTTCTTTAACGTTAAGATTTTAATCTTTGCTAAGTCAGATGGGGTAATTTTCTAACCCTTACAATCAACAATAACCTTTTGTAATTTATTGTTAAATAAAATCATTTAATTATTTGTCGAACCTTAAATCAACAACTGTATGAAAAATCTACATCTTGTATTATGTTTTACATTGGTCACATTTGCCCTGCAACCAGGGCTCTGCCAAACAACAGAAAACGATGGCGACTGGAGTTCAAAAAGTGTTATACTTGAAAACACTCCTGAAGCAAGAATGATGGTGCGTGTTGGAGATATTGACAATCTAAACTTTGGATGGCCCGATGGTTTTGATCCTTTTTC
Organism: Bacteroidota bacterium; assembly: GCA_024640925.1. GTDB lineage: Bacteria > Bacteroidota > Bacteroidia > Bacteroidales > UBA10428 > UBA10428. Next base: position 5,652 of record JAHEEB010000256.1, read on the forward strand.
GGGGAATAATACACCCGTTCATTCTTATCCCTGGGCAGTAGATACAAACGACCCAACAGGTACCGATCGGATTATGGTTATTTCCAGTTACATTGGTCAACCACCTCATGGACAGGATGGATACACGTCATCGTCTTATCGGCCCGACAACAATCCTAAACCGGTTACACTAAAATATACAACAGAAGGAATAACAATAACATCGGCCATCTTGCAGCTTTTTGTAGATGACTTCCAGGCACCAGTATGGAATGCTTCCTACGAAGTAACTATAGATGATGTAAGAGTTCCATTTCTTGAAAGTGTAATTAATTCCCTGGTGCAAACCGGACCTATAGGTAAAATAATCAGTCTTAATGTTCCAGAAAATTATCTTAATCTTTTATCTGATGGAGTACTTGCCATCAAATTCGATGATAATACTACTGGCGCAGGAGATGGCTATGCAGTTGATTTTGTTAAACTCCTTATTAATCCTAAAGAAATACTCCACTACGCAACTATTACAGGCCATATTAAAGATCTAAATACAAATTTACCATTGGCTGGCGTTAGATTGGTTGCAAACGGCCTTGATGAAGCCTACACCGATACGAATGGATATTATGTCCTCGACAGTGTAAACTCAGGCCTTATAAGTGTGAAAACCTATAAAAGCAGATATGGTAGTGTCACTAAAACAATTACTCTTTCCGATAACCAAACAGGAACACTGGATTTTGAACTATATACTCCGGCTCCAAAAATAAGAGCAGT
>JAHEEB010000257.1 GCA_024640925.1 Bacteroidota bacterium
TATAGAGAAATGTTAGTATTCAAGGCCGGATAAATTTTACATTTCGTTTTAATTCAATGGTGCTACACATTTTAATTTTATGAAATATAAAATTTATTAATCAGAAAGTATTTCAGATTGTTGGCCAAGTCTGGGTATCATTTTTTTGAATTATTCAAATCAGAAAATATCCGAAAAGTTGAACAGATAAAAATCCGGTGAAAAAAAATTAAAATGAAACCAGGGAGAAAGGAGGCTAGTTAGAAAATATCAACAAATCCAGCATTCGTATAACCCTTTGCCGAATTCATGATAAAGATTTGTATGAAATTCACTTTTATACATGGCGACTAAAGTAGTAATTCAAAACAGAATATCAAAAAATATAAGCTAAAAAAATGATTTGAATGAATTATTTATGTTTTGTTTAGCATATTATTCAAGAGACTCTTCTTCTGACGTGCTTTTGCAACGTATATGAACTTCGAATAATTTTTTGCCGTTTGCTATGCCAAAATCTGAATGAAATATTTATATTTACATGCTACACATTATAATCCGTTTCCAGGTTAAAAGGATGATTGATTTTTCTTTGCCGAATCAACAATCTGTTTACACTTTTATTCTGCCTTGATAAATTGATTTATCGGGTTGTTCGAATAATTCATCTAATTTTTATTTTATGGCAAGAAAAAATTACACTTATAGCATAATCGGGTTCTTTATAAGTTTTCAATTGTGTTTGCATGCCGGAAACAATGAGGGTCAAACATTAGAAATACTTGATACATTGTCCGAAATCCCCCCAGGAGTTATGCTTACTTACAATAAAGAGGCGGGTTTCTATACTACAGCCTTTGATCTGACGCTAAGTTTGTCAGATGCTTCGTTTATCATTGCTTATACCATCGATGGGAGCAATCCGGCAACATCATCTTCTGCAAGTGAATCTTCTTCTCCGGTAACAATACAGATTGATCCAGCATCTACCACGGGAAGAGCTGCGACTCCCGGATTCATTGTACGGGCTTGCATTAAAAAGGAGGGATATAGGTCTTCTTTTCCGGTAGCAGAGACTTTTATTTTTACCGATAAGGTAAAAACACAGGTTTATCCGGGAAGTCCTTGGCCCTCGTCAGATGTTAACGGTCAAATTTTAGATTATGATATGGCTTCTGATGTCACAACTGATGGTCGTTATTCAGGGCTAATTGATGACGCCCTGCTGGATATTCCTTCAATCTCTGTTACAACTGATAATGCAAACTTATTCGATGCTTCAACTGGTATTTATGTGAATGCATCGGAAAGAGATCTAGAATCGGAAAGGGAATGTTCCGTCGAATTGATTAACCCCGATGGAAGTAAGGGATTCCAGATAAATGCAGGTTTGAGGATTAGAGGAGGTTCGAGTAGGTCGGATGATAATCCGAAACACTCATTCCGGCTTTTCTTCCGAAGCGAATATGGTGCAGAAAAACTTGAATATCCCTTATTTGGAAATGAAGGAGTATCGGAATTTGACAACATCGATTTGCGTACTGAACAGAATTATTCGTGGAGTAAAGATGGCAGTGAGCACAATACTTTTGTTAAAGATCTTTATTCGCGCAATGCGCAAGGGAAAACAAGTCAACCCTATGCCAGGGGAAGGTATTATCATTTATACCTGAATGGGATGTATTGGGGGCTTTATCAAACACAGGAAAGACCTGAAGCCAGCTATGCTAAATCGTATTTTGGTGGCGATAAAGAGGATTATGATGTTATTAAAGTTTCTCCTATCGGATGGCCTTTTCACGATGAGGCTACCGATGGAACAATGGATTCATGGAAAGAGCTCTGGGATTTGTGCAGAACCGGATTTTCTTCTAATGCTTCTTATTATGGGTTGGAAGGAAAGAACGAATATGGAAAACCGGTAAAAGGTTCTCGGGTGCTTGTTGATATTGATAACCTTATCGATTACATGGTAATGATTTTTTATACCGGAAATTTCGATGGCCCTGTATCTGCCTGGTATAATAACAGTATGCCCAATAACTTTTATGCCATTTACAGTAAAAAGAATAAGGGGCTGGGATATAAGTTTATTGCTCATGATGCAGAACATACGATGTTTATTGATCCTATTTATGTTGGAACAGGAATCGAAGAAAACCGAGTAAATATCGGCGATATTGATGGCTACATGAAGATGGTAATTGATAATGTAATCGATTTTAATCCTCAATGGTTACACTATAAATTATGTGCAAACAGCGAATACCGTACACGGTTTGCAAACAGGGCTTATAAACAACTTAGCAATGGTGGTGTTTTTTGTCCCGATACAGCCTCAGAACAGTTCCAGGCATTAGCCATTGAAATAAACATGGCAATCATAGCCGAATCGGCCAGATGGGGCGATGCACAAACTCTCGATTCGAGAACAAAAGACGATGACTGGTTACCTGAAATAAATGCAATAATGGATGATTTTTTCCCGAAACGTACAGATATTGTTATTGATCAGTTAATAGATGCTGATTTATATCCAACCCTCGAAGCTCCGAAAATTACTAAATCCGGAACAGCAATTTATTCCAGCAACTTTTCATTTTCAGGCTTATTTACATTGAATATCAGCAATCCAAATGCGGAAGGTGATATATATTACACCCTGGATGGTTCTGATCCAAGAATTTCTGGCGGGGGTGTTTCATCAGAGGCGATTTCATCTGCTATGGCTTTCGATTTATCGATCGCAGGTTCAACAGTTATTAAAGCGCGAATAAAATCGGGCTCTTTGTGGTCAGCACTTAAGGAAGTAAATTTTCTTTCGGAAAATGAGGATTATACAACTCTTAAAGTAACGGAGATCTTTTATCATCCAAAAGATGAAATAATCGGAACTGATACTACAGATGGGAAAAGTTTTGAGTTCCTCGAATTGAAAAATGCAGGGACTTCAGCACTAAATATTTCCGGAATAAAAATTGATTCGGCAATACATTATATTGTACCTGAAAACACGATACTTTCACCCAAAGGCTTTTATGTCATTGCGGCCAAGCCTGCACAATTTTACGCCCGGTATGGTGTAAACCCAAGTGGAAATTATTCCGGTAACTTTGCTAATTCCGGTGAATATGTATTAATTGAGGACAGAACCGGGAATGAGATAATTTCATTTACCTATGATGATCAAAGTCCTTGGCCACTTTCGGCAGATGGAGACGGTTATTCTCTTGTTCCTGTTCATATCAATCCTGTTACAGACCCAAATAATCCTGAATATTGGAGAGTTTCTCTTTTTGAAAATGGTTCACCCTTTGTCGATGACACAATAACAATGCTTGGCGAACCAGTAATTCCATCAGATTTTGATTTTGCAGTATATCCTAATCCGGCAAACCAATTCCTGAACATAACAACAGGGTTAATACCTGGTATGGTGGCTGAATTAACCTTAAGCAGTCCCGATGGAAAAGTTCTGTTCGAACAGTATATTGACGAACAAAACTATATGCTGAATCTAAACAGCATTGAAATTTCAACGGGTATCTATTTTATCAGGTTAAATACGAAAGAAAAGCAGTTTGTACAAAAGGTTATTATAATCCGATGAGCTGTTTTTTAATTAATAATGTTTAATGAGACTGTCCAAAAAGTTGATAAATAGTCACGAAGATTCTAAGACACAAAGGTATCACTAAGGTTAATGTCTTTTAAATAAGATCTTTGTGAATTCTTTGGGACTTTGTGCCTTGGTGGCAAATTTACTTTTTGGACAGCCGCTTTTTTTACTTTACCTGTCTGCGAATTAATTTAACCCAAATTCAATAAGAGATGAATTATGCTATGAAATCTAAACGATAACTCCTGATTATAAAAACAAAGATAATAAAAGCAGTTGTGGTTTGATAATCAGTAGATTTGCTTACTTTAATTGTGTTATTGCGCAATTTGAATTCAAACTAGTTCCATTTTTCAAAATATATTACCAATTTTGCAGCCTCGATATAACTCGAATTATAAAAATTTTAAAATAAACAATCATGATAAAAAGTGCATTACAACTGGCCAGAGAAAGCTATAAGCCAAAACTTCCCGGATCGCTGAACGGACCGGTTGTTGTTGTTGAGGGTGAAAAAACCCAGTCGATTGCCGACCAGGATGAGATTAAAAAGATGTTCCCAAATACCTATGGAATGCCTATACTTACCTTTAAACCTGGAACTAAAAAGGAAATGCCTCCTGTAAATGTTGGGGTTATTCTGTCAGGTGGGCAGGCTCCTGGTGGTCATAATGTTATTGCTGGCTTGTTCGATGGAATTAAGGCAATTAACCCCCAAAGTAAACTTTATGGATTTTTAGGCGGCCCATCGGGTTTGACTGATAATAAATACATTGAACTAACTGCCGAAATAGTTAACCATTACCGGAATACAGGTGGTTTCGATATTATCGGTTCGGGTCGTACAAAGCTGGAGAAGAAAGAGCAGTTTGACAAAGGCCGTCAGAATTGCAATGTCTTGGGAATTAGTGCCCTGGTTATTATCGGTGGCGACGATTCAAATACCAATGCATGTGTTTTGGCTGAGTATTACAGAGAAATTAATGCTGGAATTCAGGTAGTTGGCTGTCCGAAGACTATCGATGGCGATTTGAAAAACGAAATGATTGAAACTTCTTTTGGTTTCGACACCGCATGCAAAGTATATAGCGAGCTAATTGGTAATATTCAACGCGATGCCAACTCTGCTAAGAAATACTGGCATTTTATTAAGCTTATGGGACGTTCAGCTTCACATATCGGGTTGGAATGTGCCCTGCAGACCCAGCCCAATATTACAATCATCTCAGAAGAAGTTGAAACTAAGCAGCAAACACTTGATGATATTGTTAATTATATTGCTGGTATTATTGCGAAACGTTCAGAAAATGGAGAAAACTTTGGAACAGTCCTTATTCCCGAAGGTCTCATCGAGTTTATCCCCGAAATTAAAATTCTTATTTCTGAGTTGAATGATTTAATGGCAGCCAAAGAAGAAGAGCTTTCTCAATTAGAAACTTACCAGGATAAACGAACATTCATTGCAGAATCTTTATCTGGTAAATCTTCTGATGTATATGCCAGTCTTCCTGATGATATCGCAAATCAGCTCATCATGGATCGTGATCCTCATGGGAATGTTCAGGTTTCAAGAATTGAGACAGAAAAACTTTTAATCCAGATGGTTGAGCATAAACTGAAAGATATGCGAAAAGAGGGCAAATACAATGGTAAATTTGCCTATCAGAATCACTTCTTTGGATATGAAGGAAGATGTGCTGCCCCTTCAAATTTCGATGCCGATTATACATACTCCCTTGGTTATACTGCTGCCTTGCTAATACGCGAGGGTAAAACCGGATACATGTCATCGGTTAGAAATACTACAGCATCTGCCAGCGAGTGGATTGCCGGAGGTGTTCCTGTAACTATGATGATGAATATGGAACGCCGACACGGTGAAATGAAACCGGTTATTCAAAAAGCACTTGTTAAACTAGAAGGCGCTCCATTCAAAAAGTTTGCTTCGCAACGTGAAGAATGGGCTATGAAAACTATGTATGTATATCCTGGCCCAATTCAATATTTTGGTCCGAGCGAAGTATGCGATGCTCCAACAAAAACGCTTCTCCTTGAAAAAGGCAAATAATATTGAGAGAGAAATCTTTCCATCAAAAAAACAGGGCTTTATGTCCTGTTTTTTTTATTCCAATAAAACAAATGATACGGAATTAATTCGGTAAATTTATTTTCGGCAAAGGGTATCATGATTTCTTTAAAATAAAGGATAAAAACCAAAATTATGGGAAAAGATGTTGCGTTGGTTTTATCGGGCGGAGGTGCCAGGGGCTATGCCCATATAGGGGTAATTAAAGTGTTGGTGCAACATGGATTTAACATTACTTCTATTTCCGGAACATCTATGGGAGCATTAGTAGGAGGAATTTATGCCACTGGCCAGCTTCAGCAATTCGAGGAATGGATTCTTTCACTGGATATGATGAAAGTGCTTAAACTAACCGATTTTTCGATTAGTAGAAGAGGATTTGTAAAAGGAAAAAAAATAATCAATGAAATTAAACTTATTGTACCCGAAAGGAAAATTGAAGATTTACCTATACCCTTTTGTGCAATAGCTACCGATATTATAAACGGAACAGAAACCATTTTTACTAAAGGAAGCCTTTATGATGCGATAAGAGCATCCATTTCTATTCCAACTGTATTTCAACCCATAAAAATCGATGGACATTATTTTGTCGATGGTGGGTTGTTGAATCCTATTCCGGTTAATAGGGTTAAAAGACACGAGGGAGATATTCTTGTTGTAGTTAATGTTTGTGCCCCTATACCTTATATGGATAGAGGAAATGAAG
>JAHEEB010000258.1:0-4801 GCA_024640925.1 Bacteroidota bacterium
GAAGAACAAATTTCAACCTTTTGGATGCGTAATGGAACAACCCTTCGATTAAGAACAATAAATGTATCTTATACTTTACCCTCAACTTTTTCGAACAAATTAAATATTTCTCAGACCAGGGTTTATTTTACAACAACAAACCTTTGGACAATAATAAGTCCATTTGACTTTAAAGATCCGGATGTAGCCAAAGCATACGATTACCCAATGCAAAGAACTTTTAATGTGGGTGTAAGCATAACCTTATAAATTAGACCGAATATGAAAAAGATAATTATATTTTTTGTTTTTCTTATCAGCCTGTATTCCTGCGAAGATGTTCTGGATAAAAAGGCTCTCGACTCTGTTGACGAAGAAGACATTTGGAATGATGCTTCCCTTGTTAATTTATATCTGAATAAACTATATTCTATTTCATTGCCTGGTTTTGCAGGTTCATCCAACACCGATCTGTCCGAAGAATCTACCGGTACAGGAACAGATAATATGATGTATGGTGGATTAACTTCTTTCAGCGCATATGGCAATTTTAGTGTGGGCACTTATAATATCATCAGGAAAATAAATATTTTACTTGATGCCATTGACAATGGCTCTATTGAAGAAGCACAAAAGGCCCCTATTAAAGCACAGGCATATTTTCTCAGAGCTTGGACCTACTGGGATTTATTAGTGAAATTTTATGGCGGTGTTCCAATTGTTAAAAACGCACAAGATCCATTTGCAGGAGATGCTCTTCTAGTTTCCCGTAATTCTGCAAGGGAATGTATCGATTTTATTGTCAATGATCTTGATTCTGCAATAAGTAATCTACCTGCCACCTGGGGTTCTTCCGATCGTGGACGGATTACCAGAGGAGGTGCTGCAGCCTTGAAAGGCAGGGTATTATTAAACTATGCAAGTCCCCAGTTTAATCCTGATAATTTACAGGAACGTTGGGAAGCTGCCTATACAGCAAACGCAGAAGCGCTCGATTTGTGTTTAGGAGATGGTTACCAGTTATATAACGATTATGCCAACATATTTCTGGCAGAAGGCGATGCCAACGAGGCTCTATTTATTACTGTTTACAATTTAGTTGACAGATACAATGGATATGAGAACACTGTACGACCAGGAAGTGAAAATAATTCTAAATCAAGCAGCTGCAATCCAACATGGCAAATGGTAAAAGCTTACCCGATGGCCGATGGTTTTGTTCCAGGTGATGTCAATAGTAGTTACGATTACGATTCGAATTATTTCTGGAAAAACCGTGATCCACGTTTTTACTCAACCATTGCTTATAATGGATGCTCCTGGGAATTGAGCAACCAGACCGGAAGAAAGCAGTGGAACTTTGTTGGAAGTGCTTCTGAAGCTGTTTCGAATACACCAACAGGGTTTTATTGCAGAAGAAATGTTAATGCTACAATCGAATCGGCAAATACACCTTATACACCAACCGACTGGATTGAGATTAGGCTGGCGGAAGTATATCTGAACCTGGCTGAATGTGCTGCTGAACTAGACAAGCTTACGGAAGCTAAAGACAATATTATTATTATAAGGAAAAGAGCTGGTATTGATGCGGGTGATGGTTCTTATGGTGTTACCGCAACAACAAAAGAAGAAATGATTAATGCGGTGATGTTAGAAAGACAGATTGAATTTGCATTTGAAAACAAACGGCATTGGGATTTGAGAAGAAGAAATTTATATGCCAGCACGCTAAACGGTACACGCCGCACAGGTATTATCACAACAGTTATTATTCCGAGTGGATATGAAGAAAATGCATATCTGGAACTATTCAACGCCTCTATAGCTGATACCATCGATTTGGATAATGATTATTCCAAATACTTTGTCACTGAGTTCGCTTCAGTTCTTGATGGACAAGACATTAACTTCCTTCAGCCAAAATATAATTTTTACTATATTTTGCAAAGCGATCTGGATAAAAATGAAAACTTACTACAAACCATTTACTGGACTGATGGAGCTGGTTTTGACCCGTTAGCCAACTAATTAAGATTACATAAAATTTTATTTTACTAACTATAAAATGGAAACGATTATGAAAAAACAAAAACTTCTTAAGCAGTCAATAACAGCTATTTTAGCTTTTATTGCTATTGGACTGTTTGGTCAGGAAAAGATCGAACTTAGCCCAAAAGATATGACTCCCGCTGATACCGGTTATTATATCGGCGGTGTATATAAAGACAAAAACAATGATGGCACTGATGAGTTCTACTATCAATGTGTCGATGAATACGGCGATGCCAATCACAATGAATCAGGTATTCAACAAGGCTTCACCTATAACAGGTGTATGATTATGCCTACCTGCTGGCCGAAGGATGCCGTTACGGATAATTCTCTTGCCACTATAGAACATGCCGAAGGATATATTCAACTAACAAAAACCAAATACCTTGGAACCGACAGTGCTGTGATGGGCTATCTGATCTCTCCTCAAATTTCAAACCTGGATAGCATGGTAATTGAAGTTTCTACAGATGCAGCAGCCAGTACTTCCCGACATATCTATTTCGATGTTGAATACTCTGCTGATGGCGGTACGACATGGTCGGGCGATGATGATATCTATATCAGGGATGAAGGACTGACTAAAAAAGGAGACTATTGCAGATATACCTCTGAAGATCCTGACTTCGGGCTTGCATTCGGCGAATTTATTACAGCTTCCAAAGCTAACCCTATTATTATTCGTATAATGACCACCGATCAGTCTTCTACAACTTCAGGTTCACAGAGACTTAATGTACATCATGTAACCATCTATGCAACAAAAGCGACCGTTGCCGTTAAACAGGTTATTTCGAAACAACCCATAATAAATGTTACTGATAATGTAATAACATCTGAATCGGGCAGAATTATTATATATAACACACTCGGACAATATATGGGTGAAGGTGAATCGGTTTCTGTACCTGATGGAATATATATTATCCGTTCAGCAAACGGTGGTACAGCGAAAGTATTTGTTGAATAACTAACCTTATAAATACTCTAAACAATTAATTTTTAATAAACTATGAAAAACTTTTATCAGATTCTAAAATCCAGGTTTTGGCTATTAACATTATTAGCCTGTATGTTTGGCTTAAATGCCAATGCTACCATTCATAAACTTGCTGTTGTGGCAAACGATACTGTTTTGTATAAGTTTTTAAAAGATACTACTAAATATGATGCAGGTGACACAATTATGCTTACCACTAATGGTGGAACGTATATCGAAGTGATGTCTACAGATATATGGAAAACTCTGACAATTATGGGAGATCCTGAACTCGTGGAAAAACCAATTATTAATTTCCGTTCTGGTGGATTTCGTTTCAAATGTGAAGATGCCAGCTTTTATGTTAAAAACCTGATTCTGGATGGGACCAAGGCTGATGGAACTTCACTGAATAGTGAAATACTTCAAACAAACCAGACTATGAGCGGTGATTATACAGATACTTTTAAAGTAATCAAATGGACCGATGTTGTAATTAGGAAATTCCAGAGAGGAATGAAATTTGGAAACTGGACAAATACAATTGTTGACAGCTTAATTCTTGAGAACCTATTATGGTATAATAAAGATAGTGCTAGCAATAACTTCAATATTAATTTTGGTGAAAAAGGTGCTGCCAGATATCTTTCAATTACAAATTCTACATTTTATAATATTGGTGGTGGTTTAATTGACAACCCACTCACAAGTTCTGCTGGTACACCCCGAGACAGCGTTCCTCAAGTGTTTTTTATTGATCATAATACTTTCTATAATATTCTTACCAGAGATAGGTATCTATTGCGTACAGCTGTGACTAAGGATAGCACATTAAAAATTATTTTCACAAATAACATAGTATGCAAGCTTTGGAGCAGTGGCACTCGTCCTTTTGATATTTCTGTCAGTAGTGGCCCAATATTCATTCAAAATAATGCTTTTTATAATTTTACTCCTACTGATAATTCATATTCTTATGATACCTTACCCTATTATTCGAATGTAACTCTCACTGACAATGTTTTTGTTGATCCGGAATTTAAAGCACCCAAATCAGGTGATTTTAAACTTCCTGGAACCTCTACATTATTGGTTGCTGGAACTGACGGAGGTGCTATTGGTGACCCAGAATGGGTTCCTGTATTTGGTGTCTCAATTAAAAGCATTGGAAAGAAAGTTATTGTTAATGAAGATGTACAATTATACGCAGATGTTGTTTTTGATGAAGGTGCTGACACCACTGTTACCTGGAGTATAGTAAACAATTACGAAGGAACAACTGGAAGTGCAACAATTATTGACTCTACTGGTTTATTAACACCCACTGTAGCTGGTAAAATCAAAGTGATTGCCACCTCTAACTATAATACTTCAATAGCAGACACATTGATTGTGACTATTTTTGAAAAAACCTATGTCACAAGTATTGCTCTTACTTCGGTTGACATAAATAGCACTCCTTCAACCTCAATAACAAATAAAGGAGGTTATTTGACAGTAACAGCAGCAATACAACCTGCTGATGCTGATGATAGAACAATCGTTTGGAGTTTCACAGGTGAAGGTGAAGTAACAATTAATGAAATCAACGAATTTTCAGTTTATGTTGTCGCTAAAAAAAGCGGTAATGTAACAGTAATAGCCAGTGCACAAGACGGATCTAAGATTACCGGAAGTTTAGACATTACTATTAGCGGTCAAGCTCCTGTAACCGGTATAACTGTTACAGCTGAAGGTGGAGCTTCTTCAATAACCACCGATGGTGGTACATTACAGATGATTGCCACA
>JAHEEB010000258.1:4811-6393 GCA_024640925.1 Bacteroidota bacterium
GAAACCATTGCCAGTATTTCTGAAGCTGGTCTTCTTACTGCCTTAAAAGATGGTAATGTAACGGTAACTGCTACTGCTACCGATGGTAGTTATAAAAAAGGAACCATGGAAATTGCTATAAGTAACCAAGTCTCTGCAATTTCGGCTTTAAATTCAAATATGATTACAATTCAGCCCAATCCTGCAACTGATTTTATCTCAATAAAATCAGGACAGGCTTCTCAGGTTGTAATTAACAATATTCTTGGTGCTGTTGTATATTCAGGTTTCGTTGCTGTAGATGCTAACATAGATATTTCCGGTTGGAGTGCTGGTATTTATGTTGCTACCATCAAATCTGGAAGTGATCTGAAAACTATTCGATTTATAAAACAATAGTTTTTCCTTTAAATTAGGTATTAGTAATTGAAAGAGAGGCGTAAAATCCTCTCTTTCTTTCATCTACATTATTTAATCTGTACTACTATTACAAAATTATCCTAACCTTCAAAAAAACAACCTCTATGAAATCAAATTACAAGAAAATTATCGGATTGGCGTCTATTGTAATTTTCCACTTCAATGGAATTAACGCGCAGACAGAAATAATTTTCAATCCTTCTTTGCTGGAGCCTGATCAAACCGGATATTATGTTTCCGGGGTTGAAGTCGATGAAAACAAAGATGGAACCATGGAGTTTCATAACAAATGCGACGATTACTATGAGGTTCCTACAAGTCCACAGGATAACCACCATGAAACAGGCACACAACAAGACTTCTCTTATATTAATTGCATGATTATGCCTACATGCGAACATAAAGGAACAGCAATAGAACCCCCTGTAGCAACGGGTTATATTCAAATGGCCCCATGCTTATATATGGGTACCGATAGTGCTTCCATAAGCGCAATTACAACTCCTCCTTTGCAGAACATTGACAGTATGCTTATGGAAACATCATCTGATGTTAGTATTAACGAAACACGCAAAATTCCCTATAACATTGAATATTCAAAAGATAATGGTATTACCTGGGAAGAGACATTTATTAAGGATAATGTTGCAACCCAGGGTGGATACAGAATTACATACAGCAGTGAACAGTCGCTTGAATTCGATGAAATGATTACTGCATCAAAAGCAGCTCCTATTATTATAAGAATATCAACGAATGATGCCAGCATCGAACGCCCGAATAAAGGGCAATACGTAAAAGTACATTTAATTAAAATCTATGCTGAAAAATCTTCCGCTTCAAAAGAAATAAATCTGAACAATAAATATACTTACAGGGTACAGGAATTTACTGTTTTATCTGAACAAAACTGTGCTTTTTCACTCTATAACAATGTCGGACAATTAATTGGTAAAGGAAAGATTGTTGAAGTACCTTTACCAGGCCTCTATATTGCTGTTGCTTCTGATGGAACAGTAAAAAAATTAATTATCAAATAAAATCTTGTTACGAATTTAAATTCAGAAACATGAAAAAAATACAACTATTATGCATCCTGACTTCCGGACTTCTTATATTCGGGCTATCTGTTAAAAGTCAACAAATAGCATTCCCGGGAGCTGAAGGGTACGGAAAATATGCG
>JAHEEB010001004.1 GCA_024640925.1 Bacteroidota bacterium
CATATTTCCGCCTGTATTCCATCCGATAGATAATGTTCGCAAGCCAAAAAAAGACGAAATTCTTCAATGAAAAATGGTTTGCTTTTCCACCTATAAAACGTTTAAAAACAGATGTAAAGGAGTCGAACTTCCACCGTGCTTTTTTACATGCCTGTTCTAGTTCGACAGGTTTTATGTCTTTTGGTATAAATGGAATCCTTCCATAAACGAATGAATCGGACAACCACCAGATCGGATCAGGAAACCTTTCCTGGATCTTAAGACGATTGTAAAGAGCTGTGCCTGGTGTGGGCAATATTGGGTTAAAATAGGCATGTATCAGATTATTTTCTCTGGAAAAACGATATGCATTATCAACAGTAGATACATTATCGGAATCGTATCCGAATACAAAAGCTCCGGATATCATAATACCAGCCTTTTGAAATGTTTGAACAGCTTTCTGGTAGTCATTCCGAAGGTTTACATTTTTTTGCATCTGACCCAGACTTTTTTCGTTCAGCGATTCGAACCCGACAATAAGTCCCATACAACCGCTTTTCTGCAAAAGATTTACCATTTCTAAATTATTGGCTGCATTGATACTTGCTTGTCCAACCCATTTTACTCGCATACGGGCTAAACCTTCCAGTAATTCTATGGTACCTTTCCCATACCCATGAATATTATCATCGACAAAGAAAAGAAGCTTGTTCTTTAATTGCTTTACCTCCTCCAGTACTTCATCTACAGGCCGGTGCGATACCTCATTGCCATAAAAGGCATGTACCGAACAAAAATCACAGTCGAAAGGGCAACCACGACCAAACTGAACAGGAGTAAGCAAACTGTACCGTTTCCCATCAAATATTTTTCGATCGGGTGTCAACCCGCTTAATGTCTGGTTTCCTGTACCTGTATATATTCTTTTTAGTTGTCCCTTTAATGCATCATCCAGAACAACAGGCCATATATTTTCGCCAACACCGGAAATTACAGAATCGGCATGTAGTAATGTTTCTTCCTTCATAAGGGTGGGGTGTACACCGCCCATAACAACTTTAATCCCCTTCTTTCTATATTTTGCCGATAAATCATAGGCCCTTCGGGCAGTTAGAGTAGTAACAGACATTGCAATTAAGTCGGTTGATAAGTTTTCTGGTATTTCCTCAATTCCTTCGTCGAAAAACCTGAGATGAAAATGAGAAGGAGTATTCCTGGCGAGAATCCCCATCGCCAGGGGTGCCATACTTCCCTTAACCTTTTGAACTCCCAATCGTGGTTGAATAAGTGTAATATCCATATTTTTAAAATTAATTGCCCAAAAGTAACCTTAAACATTTGTATTTATTGATGCTGTGATAAATTCGAAATTTCACAATAATCCTTTTAGTCAAAATAACTACAACAATTCTTTGATTTTCAATGATGATTTAATAAATTGTAAATCCTTAAATTAAACTGCTATTGATCTGTTTTATTAATAATTTTTAACCTCCAAAATTGTGAAACCATGATTAAAAAATTACAGTCATTATTTTCCCGATCCTGGTATAAAATAACTTTTTATGCTGTAGGACTGGGTTCTGTTGTTTGGATACTTATTCGTGTAATTCCAAAACCAAGCAGAATTAATTACCCATGTATGAAAGCTACTACTCCGTTTGCAGCTTCATTTTTAACATACCTGGCCGGATTAACCGCTTTGACTTTCTTCTTAAGAAAGGCACGCGATCGGTTTGTACAGTCGAAATACCTGCTTGGTGGTTCTCTTCTTTTTGTGGCGATGATAGCTGGAATTATAAGCCTTACAAATACCGGTTTTTCAGCAAAAGCAAATACCCTTGCTTTACAACCTGTCCAAACAGGGAATAAGCCTATGGGTGTTGCTAAAGGTATTAACCCTGGCAGGGTTGTGTGGGTATATAATACCAATGCTACCAACGAAGAATGCTCTAACGAAAGTGATGATTACTGGTGGATGGATATTAACAATAACCAGGATACTATTAGCGCAATGTTATCCACAAGCCTTCGGGACCTTACAGGTACCAGTTCAGATATTAATGCCTGGGACTCGATATTCCACTATTATAACAGGACACACGGAAAAGGAAACGTAGGATATAACGGGGGTGAAAAAATTGTGATTAAAATAAACCTCAATGGCATGAACAATCCAGATTTCAATGCCAATGTAAATACTTCTCCACAAATTTGTTATGCTATTCTTTATCAATTGGTTCATAAAGCTGGTATAGCTCAGGCAAATATTACCATAGGCGATCCGGCAACTACTACTAATGATGCCACTTACAATAAATGTCATGATACTTTTCCAGATGTAAAATACATGGGAATAAATTCTACCGTAACAGCATCATCCGATCCGGTACTT
>JAHEEB010000016.1 GCA_024640925.1 Bacteroidota bacterium
CTACCTGGCTTAACTCGTACAATATGTCTCTTACAAGACGAACCGGCAAATCGTTTTTATTCGCAATCTGTTCGGCAGTCAAAGGTTTTATCGCATCGCGGAAATTTGTTGCAATGAGTTTGATTATCATCAGAGAAACTGCACGTTTCATGTGATGACTAATATTAATTGTTTCCGATTCCTGTTCATAATGAGTTACATTCTGATTGGCAAAAGCTACTTCGGCACCAAATAATACAATTAACCAGCTGGTTTGTAACCATACCAGGAACAGAGGCAATGCTGCAAAACTTCCATAAATTTCGCCGTAATTAAATATAATTGCCTGAAAATTTATGTATACATATTGAAAAAGCTGGAACATAGTGCCACCAATAATTCCTCCAACAAAAGCCGACATAAACTTAACTTTTGTATTTGGCATAACAATATAAACCAATGTAAAGACAAGCCATATCAGAAAAAACGGAATTACTGAAATCAGAAAACTTAAAATAGGTCCAATGTATCCTATAAGAGGAAAAGCTTCAGCGCTGCTTTCGACCTGCTGATGAAGAAAAACGGTTACTCCACTTGAAACCATAATTAATACAGGAGCAATAATTATCAGGGAAATATAATCACTTATCTTTCTCGACATTTCACGTGATTTTTTTATCTGCCAGATATCGTTAAAGGAAAGTTCTATACTGCTCAATAGCCTCATAACAGTCCAGATTAAAATAACAAAACCTACACCGGCAATAACTCCACCCTTAATATTAGACAAATACTTTGTTGCAAAATTTAATACCCACTGTGCAACTTCCTTTTGGCCAGAAAGACTATCGTTAACATATTCAGTAAGCTTCTGATCGAAACCAAATCCCGATGCCAGTCCAAATGCCATGGCAGCAACCGGTACAATTGAAAGAAGCGTATAATAAGTCAACGCTGATGCTCTTACCGAAACACGATCTTCGTTAAAACCCCTTATTGCTATAGTGAAAATACGAAACTGTTTGATAAAAAACATCCTTCGTGGCGAGTGAGCTGCATTCTTCAGGCTCCAGAATTCCTTGGTAAAAACACTTTTTATTCTTTCAATAATAGAAATCATCATGAATTGTGTTTTAATGTGGTTTAATAAATAAACTGACTTTCACGATATTTCACCGGGAAAGAGCGTACATTCAATCTTGTTTATGCTTTTAATAAACAACATTGTATTATGTTTATAAATATATTATATTTAATGGTATTGTAACATGAAAAAAAAATTACATTCGAAAAAATAATACCATAACCATATGGTTGACTTTGAATCAAAGACTATACTCATAGTCGAAGACGATGATATGAATTTTATTTATCTCAAACAAATATTCAAAATTCTTAAGTTTGAATTCGATCGTGTAAAAACAGGTATTGACGCTATTGAAAAATGCAAAAACAATAAATACGATGCAATAATGATGGATATTCAACTGCCTGGAATTAATGGCTATGAAACTACCAGGGCTATACGTGTTTTTGATAAGGTAACACCCATAATTGCACAGACTGCTTCAAAAAATCAAGAAGAAGCAGATGAAGCTTATCTTTCCGGATGCAACAAAATGCTTGTTAAGCCTTTTAAAATAGATGATTTGAAAAATGTTTTCAGCAAAATATTCTGATTTTATTCCCAAAAAAGCATATTAATACCATTGAAAATGAAACACATCAATTATATACCTGCAGAAAACAGGTACGGAAAGATGATTTACCGGCAATGTGGAACAAGCGGAATTTCTCTTCCGGCAATATCTCTCGGTTTATGGCATAATTTCGGTTTCAGTGATAATTATTCGGTAGCCAGAAGTATTGTTCATTCTGCCTTCGACAGCGGAATTACCCATTTCGATTTGGCAAACAATTACGGTCCACCCTATGGTGCTGCAGAAGAAAATTTCGGTAGGATTCTGCAATCCGACTTTAAAGCACATCGCGATGAGCTCATAATAAGTAGTAAGGCAGGGTATGATATGTGGCCTGGTCCTTATGGAAATGGAGGATCAAGAAAGTACATTATTGCAAGTTGCGATCAGAGCCTGAAACGACTTGGCCTCGATTATGTGGATATCTTCTATTCTCATCGTTACGATCCAAATACTCCACTCGATGAAACCATGAGAGCCCTCGATCAGCTTGTACGACAAGGAAAAGCCTTATACGTTGGAATTTCGAACTATAATCCTGAACAGACCCTTATTGCTTCTGAACTTCTTACTGAATTGGGCACTCCTTGCCTTATTCATCAATGTAAATATTCGATGTTTGTGCGAACACCTGAAGAAGGACTCCTCGATGTTCTTGAAAAGAGAGGCATCGGTTCAATTGCTTTCTCTCCACTAGCCCAGGGATTGCTTACTGACAGGTATATTAACGGTATTCCCTCCGATTCAAGAGCCGCCAAATCGAGTCCGTTTCTTACCGAAAAACAAATTACTCCTGAAATAGTAAATAAAATAAAAGAATTAAACTTAATAGCCACCCGACGTAACCAATCGCTTGCTCAAATGGCTCTTGCTTGGTTGCTGCACGATAAACGGGTGACTTCGGTATTGATTGGTTCCAGCAGTGTTGACCAACTTCAGAATAACATCGGGACTTTATCAAACATTGATTTTTCAGAAGATGAACTGAATTCTGTAAATGAAATTCTTTTGAGATGAATAAAACTATAAACTGGGGTATTATTGCTCCCGGAAGAATAGCACATAAATTTGCTTCGGACCTGAAACTTGTTCCTGGTTCTACCCTTAAGGCTGTTGCTTCCAGAAGTTTATCGCGCAGCAGAGACTTTGCTGAATTATTCTCTGTTGAAAAAGCCTATGGCAGTTACGAAGAACTGGTTAATGATAATGAAGTGGATGTTGTTTATATTGCTTCACCTCATACTTTTCATTACGAACATACAATTCTATGCCTGGAACATGGAAAACATGTGCTGTGTGAAAAACCAATTGGGATGAATTCCAACCAATTGGAAAAGATGATTGCTTTAGCAAAGCAAAAAAATCGTTTCCTGATGGAAGCCTTTTGGACCCGGTTTATTCCCTCCTACAAGAAATGTCGTGAGCTGGTTAACAACAAATATATCGGTGACATAAAATTTATACAGGCAGATTTTGGATTTCTTGCTCCGGAAGACTCTGAACACAGGCTGAAAAATAAAAGTTTAGGAGGAGGATCGCTGCTGGATATTGGCATATACCCCGTTTTTTTAGCCCTCGATTTAGCTGGTGAACCAAATGAAATTGTAGCCAGGGCAATTATCGGAAAAACTGGTGTTGATGAAAATTGCAGTATTGTTTTCAATTATCCGGAAAGTAAAATTCTGGCTAATCTTTCATCTACAATTGCAGCCAGAACTCCTGTCGAAGCTGTAATATGCGGCTCAGAAGGATATCTTAAATTAAACTCCATGTGGCATATTCCCACATCTCTTGAGTATGTTTCGCTAAACGAAACAAAAAAATTCACCTTTGAGGAAAAAGGTTTTGGTTATGAATACGAAATCGAAGAAGTAAATAAATGTATACTGGAAGGAAAAACAGAATCTGATATGTTCTCCCTGGATTCAAGCCGCAGGCTTCATAGAACACTGGATCTGATACGAAAACAGATAAACCTGGTATATGATGATCAGTGATCAGTGATCGGTTATTGGTGAGAAGAGAACAATGATTGGTGAGAATAAAGGAAATCCTAAACAAAAAAGCATAAAAAAAGCAGGAAGTTTTGAATTCCCTGCTTCTCCCTTTTCACTTTAATTCTTTTATTCAGCAGCAGGAGCTTCAGCAGCTGGAGCAGCAGCAGTATCAGCCGGAGCTGGAGCTGGAGCAGCTGGTTCTTCAACTGCAGGTGTTTCTGCAGCTGGTTCTGCTGGAGTCGATTTACAACTAGTTAAAGAAAAAGCAACAAGTGCAAAGGCAATAAATAAAAAGCTAAGTTTTTTCATGTTCTTAGGTTTTTGAAGTTTGATATTAATTACAGGTTTTTCGACAAAAATAGTAATAATTTGAATAATTCAAAGGCTTCTGGCGCGAAAACATTATATTTTTATAAACATGCAAAAAAATATTTTTATACAACAAAAGGAAATACTTGAAAACAGGCTTGTAGCGAGAAATTATAAATACCTGAATAACCGCTAATTTTTTTTAATTTTGCACTGTTATTAACAATTTACACTATGTATAAAACAATTTTTCGAACGAAACAAACAGTGTTTTTCAGGAATTTCAGCAGAAAAAAGTATGCTGTATTCAATTCATTGGGCAAACAAATTAAAATTTCAGCATTAGGAGTTGTTTGCACATTAATTGTTTCTCCAGTTCAATCGCAGACAAAAGGTGATGGCGATACCATTAGTCAAAAAGTAGATTTGGAGGAAGTAGAAATTATTGGTCAGAAATCAGCTGCACTTACTGATAATGTTCCCCGGATGGTAGAAATGATTCCTGCCCTTATTATGGAAAATTCACCCTCGCAATCGTACCACGATTTACTGCAGTTCAACTCAAACATTGATATGAGGCAACGCGGACCTCATGGCATTCAAGCCGATATCAGTATCCGTGGAAGTTCTTTTGATCAGGTACTTATCTTACTAAACGGAGTAAACCTCTCCGACCCACAAACCGGTCATTATAGTTTAAACCTTCCTGTTGACCGCGAAAATATATCTAAAATAGAAATATTAAATGGCCCTTCTTCCAGGGCTCTCGGGACAAATGCATATTCCGGGGCAATCAATCTTGTAACATCACCTATAGATTCCAATGAATTTAAAGTTTCTGTTGCAGTTGGCGATTACGGATATTTTTATACTCATCTCGGCGTAAACCATGTTATAAAAAATACACAACATATATTTTCTGTAAATACTACTTCTTCCGACGGATATAAAAAAAATACCGACTTCAGTTCCATTAACTTTTTCTATCATGGCAATTTAAATTTCTCTAAGCAAAACTCGGCGTATCTTACTATAGGCCACAGTATAAAGGAATTTGGCGCCAACAGTTTTTATTCGCCTCGCTACCCCGACCAATTCGATATGAATAACAGCTCGTTTGCAATTGCTGGATTAAAACTTGGAGGAAAAGTAATTGTTAACCCACGAGTTTATTGGCGCAGACATTCCGATAAATTTGAACTTTTCCGCGAAGGAAGTGGTTGGTATAAATTTGATAGCGGATATGCAATTACCGATAACCTGCAAAATACAGCATACGATACTGTTACCTGGTATACGAAACACAACTATCATATTTCCGATGTTTTTGGGGCAACAACCGATCTTACTTTCCAGACAGCACTTGGAAAATCGACTTTCGGATTTGCCATTAAAAGCGATAATATAATTAGTACTAATCTTGGTAATGAGCTTGCCATACCAATTCCCATTAAAGGAACCGATCTTGATTATACGAGACAGGCATCGAGAACAAATACGGATATCTATTTCGAACAAACGTATTCAGAAGGTAAGATGTTTATATCGGCTGGAACGTTGTTAAACTGGAATAGCTATATGCCTGAAAAACCTCATTTCTTTCCGGGTATCGATATTAGCTATGAACTTATAAACCATTTTGCTATAATCGGTAGTTACAATTATGCCCTTGGTATGCCAACGTTTACCGATCTGAGTTACCAGGATGCCTCAAACCAGGGAAACAACCAGCTAAAACCCTATTCTCATCACTCGTATGAAACCGGTTTTAAATCATCATTCGATGAGATATCATTCAAAATGGTTGGGTTTTATACTCATGGGAAAGACAATATTGAATGGGTGTTGAATGATACCTTATTCAAATTTTCACCTATTAATGTTCCGTTATCCGAAAATTATGGTCTTGAAGCCACAATGTCTTACACTGCTAAAAACCGGCAAAGACTTTTAATACCAAACAGGGTATTCATTGGGTATACATACATTAATACATACCGGAATATTCCAGTGGCAATTTCTAAATATTCATGTATCAGACATAAATTCGTTTTGAATATACAGAAGAACCTTGTAAATAACCTCTTCTTATCGTGGAACATCATGTTTAAGGAACGCGACGGGAAATATACCAAATATGATTTTGAGAACCTTCGGTTTATTGCTGAATCATACCCACAAACAATACTGCTCGATGCACGACTTTCCTATATATTTAAGTGGGCAACATTTTATACTGAAGCCACTAACCTGCTGAATAAAACCTATTACGAATCGGGAAGCATTCCACAACCCGGCCGGTGGTTTACTGCAGGATTAACTGTAAAAGTGAACTATTAACCAAAAAGCACTTAAAGTTTGGAGTACTTGAAGAGTAGTACTTAAAGTACTTAAAGTTTCTTCAAACTATAGGCACTTCTAACTTTAGGCACTCCACACTTCAGTCACTTTTCAATGCTTTTCCAAACCAAATCTGCTGTTTTATCCCAACTGAATTTTTGTCGCTGAAGGCGGGCCTTGTTGATTAATTCCTGCGACAATTTATGGTCGGAGTATAATGTTCGCATTGCTGTTGAAATAGAATCGACTGAATATGGATCGGCATAAATGACCGCCTCCCCTCCTACTTCGGGCATGGAACTGGTATTTGAAGTAATAACAGGCACATCGCAGTTCATAGCCTCAAGTATAGGAATACCAAATCCTTCGAACAGCGATGTATAAACCAATCCCAGGGAAGAAGCCATAATTTGCCTGAGCACATCATCACTTACCCTGCCTGTAAAAAGTACATCGTTTTTCACCGATGCCTGGTTATATGCTAAATCAACATCGCTGGTCATGTATTTGGTAGAACCAATAATCAAAAGTTTTACAGGTGCTGTGGTCGATTTCTTAAAAGCATCGAAAGCCTGTATAACACGGGCCATATTTTTACGCGGATGAACCAGACCAACAAATAGAAAATAATCGCAACCCTGCGAATAGGCATTTTTTGTTTTTGTTTTTATTTCTTCTGAAACAGCGACAAAACCATTGCTGGAGCCATTGTAAACAACATCAATCCGTTCAGGATGAACAGCAAACCGTTCCATGATATCTTTTTTCGAAAATTCCGATACAGTAATAATACGGGTAGCTTTCTTTACAAACCTGGGGAAAAAGTAGTTGTAATAGGCCCGCGGAGCCTTCTCCACCCATTGTGGGTTATGGAAAAAATTCAAATCGTGTATTACCGGAATGGACGGAACATCGGTGCGCAGCGACAGCCAACCGTCGGGTGAGAAAAACAAATCAGCTTTATTTTTTTTTAGAATTGGCGGAATACCCCAATCGAAGAACATATACCACAATACCGGGTGGCGCGATTGTGGATGGGCCACAACAGGTATTATGTTATCAGAAAAAATAAACTCGTCAGAAAATTTACGATCGAAAATAAATATAAATGTATGCTCCGGGTGTTGACAGGTAATTCGTTTCAATGTCTCACAGGCAAACCTGCCAAGTCCTTCGAGTTTGTTGAGCAATAACAACCGGGTATTAACAGCAATGTTCATTCAATGTGTTTATGACCCGAATATACGGTTTTTCGGCGAAGAAATTCACCACAAAAGATATGAAAAGGGTTACCACAGATTACACAGATTGTTAGATTAGTTCTTTGTCTTTGTGAACTATTTTTGCTTTTCCGAAATATCAGATAATTATTTTATCAATAGCTCAATACTTGATATCAAATCATTTGCAGGAGTTAATGCTTCTAATACATCTTCTTTTGTAAAATCAACAAAGTCATCATAATCTCCTGAATGCCTCATATCGAAAATATCCGAATAAAATTTGCCTGATTCTTTAGAAATAATTCCTGATTTTACAAAATTCAAACCAAACATTTGCCTTGTTCCAGCATGTGTTTGTACCTTAAAATCATTTTTTAGTAATAAAGCAGACACCGCATAATAACAAGCATAGTAAATTCTATTAATTGCAGTAATCCACAATTCATTCCTGATATGTAACTGAACTTCTTGCAGGGTTTCTTTTGCTCTATTAATTCTGTAAGAGACCATTTCCAATTTTTCTTCTTCTGTCATAACGAAATACCATCTTTTTTCACATTTTCATAAAAAGGAGTAATCTTATGTCGTGTCTCCCAATCTTTTCGAGAAAAAACTAAAGGGCTGATAATTTGTCCTGTCTCTATTTCGATTTCATAAAGAGGGTATTTTATTCTTTTTTTATCTGCTGAAGAAAGATTTTCCTTATCAATAAGAATAAGAATATCTATATCAGAATCAGGGTTGTTTTCTCCACGTGCAAGGGATCCATAAAGTATGACTGTTGCATTGGGTTCAACAGATTTTACCGTATTCTTAATCGATAACAATATATCATTCTTAATTATCATATTCAAATATATAGTATTTTCTATTAATAGTCAGATTTCAATGATTCAATTGAAAAGCCAATTTATATGGCTAATCGGAAAATTTCCGGTTGAAAATCAGATATTTTATTGAAAATTGACAAAAAATAAATAATATTGATTTTTTGTCAGATTCATCAAGTTAATAAGAAATCTTCTAAATGGATAAATTTCGGAACAAATATCGTATACCATCAACACGTCTTCAAAATTGGGATTATGGATGGGATGCTGCCTATTTTGTAACTATCTGCACAGCAAAAAGAGAATGCTATTTTGGGGAAATTTCAGATGGTATTATGAATTATTCAAATATTGGCGTTCTGGCCGATGTGTTTTGGAATGAAATAAAAAATCATGCACAAAACATAAAATTGGATGCCTATGTGGTAATGCCAAACCATGTGCATGGAATATTAATATTAGACGGCAATGATGTTATCGCGGAAACAAACAGGGATAAAACCGCAAACGGGGCGAATGCGAACGTAACGGATGTGGCAAACGCGGACGGCGACGTTGATGATAACGTTGACGACAACGGCGGCGTTGACGACAACGGCGGCGTTGACGACGTTGGCGACGTTGGCGACGAAAACGTTGACGACGTTGACGGCGTTGATAACGTAGAGACAAGGCATGCCTTGTCTCTACCATCGCAAACGCCGCAACCATCGCAACCATCGCAACAACAACAACAACAACAACAACAAACCATTGGTCAAAAACGGTTTCAAAACCAGGGTATAAATACCCTGTCATCAATTATTGGTTCGTATAAATCGGCCGTAACAAAACATGCCCACAGGTTAGGATATGATTTTGGATGGCAATCCAGGTTTCACGAACATATTATTCGTGATGAAGAATCATTTCTAAGAATTCGTAATTACATAATCAATAATCCACGCAACTGGAACAATGATAAATTTTATAAATGAAATAGCGGAACAATTCCAATTAGCACTGTTTCGCCTCGCTGAAGAGCCTTTCAGGCAATAATAGGAAACCTGAATGGATAAATATTCATATAAAAAACCGCATGAAATCCATACGGTTTTTTTAGAAAACAGATAATCCAATTCTGTTTTTTGCAGATTTTCGCAAACCTTTCTTTAATTAGCAATTAGTTTTTTATAAACTTACCCGAAACAACATCTTTGTTAGTATAAATCCGAAACATATACATTCCATTTGGATATTTCGAGATATCAATGCTTATCGTATTCATATTTTCAGAAACCAAATTTGAGATTTCCATCGTTTTTCCGGTAATATCAAGAATTTCAAACGAATTAACTGTTTCAGTTATTCCTGTAAAATCAATAGTAAGTTTTGTAGTTGCCGGATTAGGATACATGATTATTTTGTTTTTGGCTTGCAAGCTGTTGCCAGTTAATGGTTCTTTAAAACTAACAGAATCGGGAAAATATTCTGCCGTAAGGTTTGCATAAGCCGAGACTTTATGGTTGCCATCTGTTTCGACATAGTTTTGGCTAACAGCATAAAATTTATGTTCGCCTGCATCAACATCATAAACCCGGGAATGGCAGAATGGTACATAAATAATATCATTATTAAGTGCTTCGATAGAAACTGCCCCATCATTAGTACCCCAATCAATATTATCACTTGCCGCTAAAATAATACGATCGCCCACTGAAATATATCCATATCCATCGAACCTGAGATACACCTTACCGGGCACCGGAGCATTTATAACAACCGAATCAAATGCCTCCGTTTCTGTAACATCAAGGTTCTGTTTTTGTATTCCCTGTTGGACTGCGCGGGGTGTTAAGTCTGTTTCGGGATAAAACTCAGCTACCATGCTGCCATATACGGAAATTTTTGTAACATCGCTTCCGGTAACCTTCGTAATAGCATAGAACTTTTTTTCTCCCGGCGAAACATCAAAAGTTCTTGTAAAGGAAAAGGACCTGCGATTTAAATCGTCGCTAACATTCTGCATGGAAACCTGATTCTCGTTTTGCAATCCGACAACTGAATCTGATGCAGCCATCATTACCCTCTTGCCCACTGCCCCAAGAAGGGTTCCACTATACGACAATACTACTTTACCTGCAATAAGCGGCGAAATGGTCAAAGAATCGAGTTTAACTTTTATGCCATCCTCAACTTCCAATAAAGAATTTTTGATAGGTTGATTTACAACACTTGCATAAGTGATACCATTTGGAAAGAACTTTACCGTGAACGTACCATAAATGCTTGCTTTTCCATCTCCGGCAACTTCAGCTGCATTTTTTGCAAGTGCATAAAATGTGTTGCTCCCCGCACTAACATCGTAGAGCATACTATGCGAAAAGCACGTGTTATTAACAT
Organism: Bacteroidota bacterium; assembly: GCA_024640925.1. Taxonomy (GTDB): domain Bacteria; phylum Bacteroidota; class Bacteroidia; order Bacteroidales; family UBA10428; genus UBA10428. The sequence continues at coordinate 10,761 of JAHEEB010000016.1, forward strand.
CCGTACTTACAGCTTCCAGACTTACATTTTTCTCGTCAACCTCAATTGTTGTAGAATTGCTTGCTGCAAGACCAATCAGATCGCCTTCTGATGAAATGCATTTACCTTCAAAACGGACAAGCGCCACTCCGCTTGTTGTTGCATCGAAGTCGATTTGACCCAAAACAACAGGATCTGTTACTTCTAGGTCGACATTACTCTCTGAGATGTTTGTTGAATAAATTACCGGATGATCCTGAGCGAATACGAACCCAACTAACAGAATCGCTGAAAAAAAAGTAATAAAACGTTTCATAGTTTTTGTTTTTAATTGAAAGATAAAAAAGATGTATTATGATTAACAATAATAAAAATTGTACATTTTGCCATATAAAGCCTGTCTTACAGGGTAACATTTATCCCGATTTCAAGAGGTATTAAAATCATTCCAAATCAATTTTACAGGAACTTAAGAAACACCCCTAAACAACCTTAAAAATCAAAATTGCCAGTTTTTAAAAATACGATTCCCAAACTTGAGGTGATAGGAAAATTCGGACAACTTCCACTTTTTATTATGATATATATCAGGCATTTCAAATAAAATATTTAAATCTAACAAACCGAAAATACCTATAGTAGTTTGTATATCGAAATATATGTGACAACATAACGAATAACAGGGATGAATTAAAATGAACTAAAGAAACAATATACCTCATACATCTTATATGGTAATGAATCAGATATTTTATTATGGTTTGAAAAAAAAATCACAAAACATAAAATAATGCCAAGCCCTATGCATGGAATATTAATATTCGTTGGGAATAGTTTTATCGCGGAATCAAAACAGGGAAAAATAGCGGACGGTGCGAATGCGAATGGGGTGGACGAGGCAAACGCAGATGCGACAGATGTGGAAATCGCGGAAAACGGCGTTGATGATAATGTTGACGTTCAGGGCGACGTTCACGGCTATGATTTTGAATGGCAATCCATGTTTCACGAACATATTATTCGCGATGAAGAATCATTTCAAAGAATTCGTAATCCACGCAGCTGGAACAATGACAAATTTTATAAATGAAAAAGCGGAATAATTCCAATTAGCACCGTTTCGCCTCGCTACAGATTCTGTCAGGCAAAAGCATGAGGCCTGAATGGATTAATTTGCATATATGAAATCCATGCGGTTCTTCCAGACAATAGGATAATCCTGCTATCGATTTATGGATTATTCTTAATTAATTCCGTCATCTCTTGCTTAATTCCATCTATCGTTGTGGAAGGTATTTTTACAGGCATTGATAACATCTCTTTTGCCAAAATCAGAGCTTCTTCCTTTCTACCTGTTTTCAAATAAATATGAACAAGCCTGTACTTAGGTACAAATTTCAAGGGCATAATATAGGATGCTTTTAAATAACTTTGTTCAGCATCTTTATACATTCCTTTATTTTCATAATTATTTCCCATAAAAATATAAAAATCTGAATCATTCAGTCTTGATTCAGCTTTCTTTAAAACTATAAGACTTTCGTCATATTTTTTCATTAAAGAAAGTTCTGCCCCATAGTTAAAAAGAAAGAATTGACTATAGGTAAGTGTTGAATAAATTTCCTGATAAATCTTATATGCATCAGCATATTTATTTTGACGCATCATTTGATAGGCTGTGAGCCATTTATGTTCTGCCTTGTTTCTTTTAATCTGAACAACAGAAAAAACAAAGATCAGAATTAAACCAATCAATGCTATTCCTTTACGTGTTTTAGGCAATAATATTATGTTATAAATTATCCGATTGTTATTTGAGATAATAGCAAGGGAGAAAAATAAAAGGGTAAGTGAAGGAATAATATGAAGTGGGTACGAAAACAAAGAGATAATAAATATTGCCAGAATACTTCCTTTAGCTGCATAACAATACATGCTCTCATTTTGTTTCTTAGGATTCACTTGTTTCGAACATAATGCAAAACAAAACAGGGAACTCAATATAATTAAACCAATCAATCCAGTTTCCACTGTAATCTGGATAAACTCATTGAAAGCGAAGTTAACACTATCGGCAATTAAAACGTTCTCTTTATCATTGGGGTGAGTTCTAAAATACTGTGCCTGGTAATCATTATGAGCAGCAGCGTAACGATCAAATCCATATCCCCACAAAGGTTTTTCCTTAATCATGGTAGATGAAACCTCCCAAATAAATAAACGTCCTGAAGAAGAATCCTTTTTGATATTATAAATAAAAAGGCCACCTACTATTATAATACCAGCAAGAATAATAATGATGGTTCCTTTGAGTAAAGGTGATTTCAGCAAATCATTGCATTTTTTCAGAATTAAGAATTTTTTTTCAAGAAGATAGAATATAACAAATATTGCAGCAATCCAAGACGAACGAGCTTGAGTAAACGGCAATATAGCAATTATTCCAACTGATGAAATTGCTCCTAATTTCTTGTTTAGGCCACGGGAGAATAGGAAAACAGCCAATGAAAATGCCAGAATTGGGGTAATAAAGTTTGTGAATTGTCCCGGATTACCAAACGCACCACCAATTTGGAACAGGCTTTCTTTATTTGGAATAATATTGAAATATTGAAGGAATCCCCAAATAACCTGAATCAATGCTATTATGAGAAGAATATTTGTAATAGTATTTATTGGAAAATCCGGGTTCTTTTTATCTGATTCAAACAATAAAGGTTTAATTAAGAAATAAAGAATTACATGGATTAATAATAAATAGAAATTTAAATTATCAACAGATACCTCTGAAGTAAAAAGGATTTTAATAAACGAAAATAACACAAAACTTACTATAATGATATCAATCCAGGAAAAAGTAAGAGTTGAGTTATATTTTCTATTGTAATAAATTAAACAACTAACCAAAATAAAAGCACAAGAGCTAAAGAAAAAGAAAAAATACTTTGGGGTTAAAAAAGGATCTGTAAATTGTTGTGAAATAACGAAGGAAGTAAGAAAAATTATAGAAAAAAGAATAGCTTGAAGGTGTTTTAAATAGAATATACTTTTCATAAAATACCCTTAAAATTGGTAAACATCACGGAATTATAAAAGATAAAGGTATACCTTTTCAAATTGATCTGAAATGTGCAAAAAAAATGTAGAAAACCTCGTCGGATTTTCTACATTTTTTATGATTTGCAAAGATTTTATTCTTTTGTAAGCTTAGTCATATATGAATTACCATTTATTGTTAAGGAAACAATATATACATCAGATGGTAATTCAGACAAATCAATCTGTTCGATACCGCTAACATTCTGAATTTGTCTTGTCAGAACAACAGAACCCATCATAGAATATACATTAATATTTACATTGGCATTCCTTCCAGCAAGGTCAATATTCAAAATATCTTTTAAAGGATTAGGATAAACACTTATACCTGAATTTTGTAAACTTTGAATACTGGCAGCACCAACTGTTACATAATCTGTTTTCGTATCCGAACAGCCATTAGCATTTGAAGCAGTTAATTGGATAGTTTGTTTCCCTGCATTATAAAAATAAACTGATTTTGTAGTTATATTACTATTATCCACATCGCTTCCAATCGTCCAAGTCCATGATGTTGCTCCCAGTGATGTATTAGTAAAAGTAACAACCCCACCGACAGCAACAGTAGATGGTTCTGAAGTAAAATTAGCTGTAATTTCAGATACCTTTATAGGCAAATCTTTTACATCAGATATACAACTATTTGTTGCATCAGTATATTGCACTTTAAGAGCAATATCGGCTGAGATATTATCAATAGTATATGTGTTTTGAGTCCCAACAACTTCATTTCCTATAATCCATTCTATACCATAACTACCTATATTAGAAGCTTGAAGTATTTGGCTTGTACCTTTACACATAGCTTGATTTAATGTACCTGAAGTTGCTGTAATAACTGGGGTTTCTGGTCTATTAACAAGTATTGTAATTTCCTTTGTTGCAGTACAGGAATTGTTAGCCCAAGATCCTGTGACTTTTACTGTTGTTGTAGTGTTAAAAGAGGTTGTTACCTCTTGTGTTGTAGGTAATGTAGAAGGAGTCCATGTCCAAGATGTACATTCACCACCCCCAGCTTTAAGTGTTGTGGTATTTAATAAACCATTTGCACAAATTTCAGTAGATGTTGCCGTTAAAGTTAATTGGGGTATTTCATTAATAATTACTGAAACGCGATATGCATCACTCCAATCACAGCAATATCCATTTCTTAAAGCTCTAACATAATAATAAGTAGTGGAAGTACCCATAGCAGTGACGGTTTGGGAACCATTAAATACAGTAGCTGTAGAATAACCATCAGGATTTGTACCCTGCCAATACATCGTTACATCAGATTCTGTAGTAGTGGCTGTTACAACAGCATTACCGCAGCCAGAAACTGAACTTAATCCTACAGGTGCTAGAGGTTCTGCTCTGACAGCCATAGTACTTGAGTTTAAATAATCTTGAATATTATCACATTTTGCATGTTGTAAGAATGTGAAAGTAAAGATGATTGATCCAAGGAGAATGAGATTTTTTTTCATAAACTTTTGATTTAAATGGTAAATTTTATTCATATTGACTTCTTTTGATTAACTTAATTTGTAAGAATTGTTATATTCAACTACTCAAATGTAAATATTTTTTTATTCATTTTAAATTGTCGATAATATTATACTTGAACAGGATTTTGTTTATAAAATCGCAATATGTATTTGGTTAGCTGGAAATAATAGAACTTTTTAAATGTTAATAACAATTGATGAAATAGATATAAATATTGATAAATACAAGCATATTTGTGATAAACAATTAAATTCTAGAGCATCATAAAACCTTTAATTATTAAATAAAAGTTAACAAGACTTGATTCTACTTTATTTATTTTAGAATATTTTAGAATGTGGATTAAACATCATATAAGCGTATAAAAAGAGGCTGTCCAAAAAGTAATGGACAGCCTTTTTGTTGAAAAAAAGGTTGCAAATCAGTGATCTGCAACCTTAAGTTGTCCCCTTAAATTTTGTAACTTAAGGGTGCTAATGACAACGA
>JAHEEB010000259.1:0-5224 GCA_024640925.1 Bacteroidota bacterium
AATAGTTGGCACAAAATATATGAGTAACGAGCAGGGGCAGATGATTATTGGTGCCAATGGCTATCCTCTGGTCGATCCGCAAATGCATATTTTGGGTGACCCAACACCGGATTTTACAATGGGATTCACCAATACATTTTGTTATGAAGGTTTAGTTCTTAATTTAATTTTTGAATATCAAAATGGGGGCAAAATATGGAATGGTACACAAAATGTTTTAGCTTATTATGGCGTATCTTCTGTTACAAATAAAGAACGTAATACCACAAATTATGTATTCAATGGAGTCAATGAAAATGGAGATCGGAATACAATTTCTACGGATTTTGCTAATCCGTCAAACCCTATAGAGTCGAATAAATGGTATAATTATGGTTCCAGTGGCGTTGGCGAGGATGCAATACAGGATGCTACCAGCTTTCGGGTAAGATATATCAGCTTAAGCTTCAGCCGCACAATAAAAAAGATTTTTTTCGAAATATCGGTTTTTACAAAGAACCCGGTACTGTTTTCAAACTATAAGGGGGTTGATCCAGAATCGATATTATGGGGCAACCCTTCTGCATACGGACTCGATATGTTCAATTGCCCTTCTGTTAAATCCTCCGGGTTAGGCTTTAAAATTAAATTTTGAATTCATGTTCGGAGTTTAATCAAATAAATTCAACATTCTTTGGGGGAAATCCCATTGGCAGTTATCCTAAGTAAAACAAAAGTATCAGCTATGAAAACAAGAAAGTTAATATCAATTATAATCCTGGTTTGTATCGTATCGGTATTCACAGGATTTACATACCTGCAGTTACAGGAGGATCCATTTGTTGCACAAATCAAGCAACGATTGGAAAAGTATTATATGAACAAACCATGGGAGAAGGTTTATCTGCATGTCGATAAACCATTTTACAAACCCGGTGAAGACCTTTGGTTTAAGGCATACCTGGTTGATGGCACTACAAATATGCCTTCAGAAAAATCAGATATTATACAAGTCGAATTAATTAATCCAAAGGGAACAATAGAAAAGCAATTAACCTTACAAACACTGAGTGGTATATGTTTTGGAACATTCAACATCGACGAATCAGATCCTGGAGGTATATACAAAATACGTGCTTATACCAACTGGATGCGCAATTTCGGAGATGATTATATATTTGAAAAAGAATTCCAGGTACAGAACATTATTTACCCGCGACTGCTTTTTAAATTCGATTTTCTGAAAGAAAATTACTCGCCTGGCGATTCGGTAAAAGCTAAACTTAAAGTCGAAACGCTGGATAATGTGCCATTAACATTCCAATCTGTCGATGTAGATCTATCGCTTCAGGGAAACCGCTATAAAACACTGAAAGTTTCAACCGATAATAAGGGAACGGCAACAATCTCATTTAAACTGCCAGATGATTTAGCTTCGAATGACGGGCTTGTAAATTCACGTATAGTATACCAGGGTAATACTGAATCCATTTCACGTTCTATTCCAATTGTTTTAAATAATATTTCAATCCGGTTTTTCCCCGAAGGTGGCAACCTTATATCAGACGTAGCGTGTAATGTGGCATTTGAGGCTTTAAATGAATTTGGAAAACCCGCAGATATTGAGGGATATGTTTCTAATACAAATAATACACCCATTGTTAATTTTTCGAGTTATCACCAGGGAATGGGTTCGTTTCGGTTAAACCCCAAGGCCGGCGAGCAATACTTTGTTCATATTACTAAACCCAATATTAAAAAGATATTCAAATTGCCCGATGCTGAAAAAGATGGATATTCATTACAGGTTGTTTCAACAAAAGACAAGAATTACAAGGCAATTATTCATACACCTATCAACGAAAAAGTGCACCTGGTGGTGCAATCAGGAAAAACCATTGCGTTTTCATCGTCAGTTGATACAAAGAGGACAGTTTCTGAGATAGTGTTTTCAGCAGAAAGTTTTCCTGCAGGGATAGGTATAGTTACTCTGTTCGATAATAATGGGCTTGCGCATTGCGAGCGATTAGTATTTTTCAATTACGATTGTAAACTCAACATAAGTTTAAAATTTGATAAAGAAAAGTATCTTCCACGCGAAAAAGTCACACTTAAAATTCAGACAAAAGACGATAAAAATAATCCCGTTGCAGCAAACCTTTCCTTGTCTGTTGTGAACGATCAACTCTATACTTTTGCCGACGATAAAGAACATAATATTTGTTCATGGCTGTTGGTTGGTTCCGAGGTTAAGGGAAAAATCCATGAGCCAAATTTCTACTTCGATCCAAAAGAAGAGAAAGCTGAAAAAGCTCTCGATTATTTATTGCTTGTCCAGGGTTGGCGCAGGTATACGTGGAAAGAAGTTACCCAATCACAATTCATTTGTCCGTTTGATGCTGAAAAGGTAGGAGATATTTCAGGTCGCATAATCGATTCACGAACCGGAAAACCTGTTCAGGCAGAAGTAACAGCGATAGAATTAAACAATCTGAAGCGCATTCTCAAAGTAAAAACAGGAATTAATGGAAAATTTTGTTTTTATAGCGCCGATGCTTCTTCAGCGATACAGATACTGGCGAGTTCCAAAACGGTGGAAGCGGGCTTTCTGACAGTTGAATTAAGTCCTGCCTTTTCCGGTAATACCGGTCAGGGAGAGGCTAAAAAAGAAAAAAATCTGCAACTGGTACCCGAAGTAATTAAAATTGAAGCTTTCGAAAACGAAGAAGTTTCTGATGACAAGAAAGAAGACGGAGGTTTTCTTGATAATATTAAAATAGAAGTTCCCGATTGGGATAGAGGCAATAACAATAAAAGAAGAAATAATGCCGGGTTCATGGCAGGAGCTGATGATGTTGTTATGGCTGGAGATATGCAACAACTGGAAGAATGTGTAGTTGTTGGATACGGTGTGCAGAAAAAGATGGATGTTACCGGAGCTGTTACTGTTGTTAAAGAGGAAATAAACTTGAATATGCCTGTTGACAATATTCTTAATGGTCGTGTTGCAGGAGTACAGGTAATAAATAACAACAATAACCCTGGGGCTATAACACAAATTAAAATAAGGGGAGCCAGCTCCATTGCAAACAATTCGAACCCTCTTTATATAATTGATGGAGAAGAGTATGATCCGAACATTGCCGGAAATTCATTCCCTTTTCAGAACATGATGAGTAGTGATATCAGAAGTATACAGATTCTTAAAGATGCGAGTTCAACTGCAATTTATGGCAGCAGGGGTGCAAATGGAGTAGTAGTTATCGAAACATCTTATATAAATGGCTATTCGCGAACTTATGTGAAGGACAGAAAGCCAAAATATGCAGGAATTATTATATCGCCCAGACAATTATCAAGTACGAAGGAATTTTTCTACCCTGTTTATGAAGAAAATGAGGTTCCGGAAGTAAGAGAAGACTTTCGTTCCACAATTTACTGGAACCCAAATGTAAATACAAATGTCTCGGGAGAGGCAACTATTGAGTTTAACAATTCAGACGAAGTTACATCCTTCCGGACTATTGTTGAAGGTATTGGAAAAAATGGTTTGATTGGACGTACGGAAGAAAAGTATTATGTGCAGATGCCATTTAGCCTGGCTGCTAAATTCCCGGCATACTTAGCTTTCAACGATACTGTTATGATGCCATTAATTATAAAGAACAATACAAACGAAACCATCAACGGGGTCTTCTCATTCATAATTCCGAAACAGTTGAAGGTTACTGGAAAACTCCCTCAAAATATTACCATTGGTCCAAACGAGGCATTTACATTATCGCTGCCTTTTACTGTAAACAATATTACCGGAAAAGATACTATCCAGGTTTCTTTTAGGGGAGAGAAGTATAACGATGCATTCAAACAACCTATTGAAGTTCAACCCAAAGGTTTCCCTGTAAAACTATCTTTTTCGGGGAAAGAAAAAGAAAAGAATCTGTCGTTTGTCATCTACAAACCAATTATCGGCTCAATAAAAGCAGAGTTTACTGCATACAGCGATATAATAAATGATTTGCTCTCGGGTGTTGAGTCTATATTGCGCGAACCCTATGGTTGCTTCGAGCAAACCTCTTCCAGTACCTATCCGAATATAATGGTACTGAGGTATATGCAGGAAACCGGGAATTCCGATAACAATGTATTGCAGCGTGCTAAAGAACTGGTAAAAAAAGGATATGACCGCCTGATTAGTTATGAAACTGCCGAAAATGGGTATGAATGGTTTGGTAGTACACCTGCACATAATGGATTAACAGCCTACGGATTTATGGAATTTACCGATATGTCTGATGTTTATAAAGGTGTTAACTCTGAAATGATGGATCGAACACTGAACAAACTCCTTGCCCAACGCGATGGAAAAGGTGGGTTTAAGAAGGATAACCAAGCTTTGGATGAATTTGGGGGTGCAAGTGAAATAGTTACCAATGCTTATATTGTTTATTCGTTATCACAGTCGGGTATTAGCGGACTGGAAAAAGAGTATACCGCAGCATTAAATGAGGCAATAAAAAGTCGCGACCCTTACAGACTTTCTCTTATAGCCAATGCAGCATTCAATTTTAAGAAAATTAGCGATGGAGAAAGAATACTGGATATTATGAAATCCGAATTATCAAAGAAGACATGGGATGAAATAACCATCGACCACTCGATAACCCGTTCTTATGGAAAGTCGTTGATAATTGAGTCTGCCTCGCTATATGTTCTTGCTATGTTAAAGGCTCCTGAAAGCGACTGGTCATCTATTGAGCAAACAATAAAATATATAACCTCGTCGCGACAGTATGGTGGATTTGGTTCAACACAAGGAACAATTCTTGCATTAAATGCACTAACCGAATTTACTAAATTGTCGAAACAAACCTCTTCCAGTGGCGATATAACTCTTCTTATAAATGGCAACAATGCTGTGTCTATGCATTATGAAAAAGGAGACAAGGGAAAAATTAAAATCAACAACCTTGAGCAGTACCTGAAAGATGGCGAAAACAGTATAACTATACAATTTACTGAAACAGAAACTCCGCTTCCATATTCCTTCGATGCTTTGTGGAATTGCAGTACTCCACAATCGGACAAGGATTGTAAGGTTGTTGTTGAGACTTCATTATCGGAACAACAGGTTAGGGTAGGTGAGACTGTACGTTTAAATGTTCAGTTGAAAAACACAACCAAAAGTGGTCTTCCAATGACCCTGGCAGTGGTCGGAATACCTTCGGGATTAAGTGTTCAGCCA
>JAHEEB010000259.1:5234-6378 GCA_024640925.1 Bacteroidota bacterium
ATGGCAGCTTAAGGAAATGCAGGAAAAGAAACTCTTCGATTATTATGAAATTTCCAGGAACTACCTGGTAATCTATTATCGTCAGATGAAACCATCTGAAATGAAGGATCTGAATTTCGACCTGAAGGCTGAGATCCCTGGCATCTATCAGGCTCCCGCAACTACATCCTATTTGTATTACACAAATGAATATAAGTACTGGACAGATGGCGAAAATATAACAGTTGTCAACTGATTTTTTTAGTAAGTAGAAGGAGTAAGGACAACTAACCTAGTTAATCAGTTAGTTGTCCTTTTATCTTTTATTTGAAATCGGTTTGGCCATGTTATAGCTCATATAAAAACACGACACTAAAATCAGTCCACTACCTGTTCATAGCGGGTTGAAAACTACCCCTTTATTTATATACACGAACTTATTGACAGGCAATGGGAAGTTTGGTATATTAAAAATTTTACTAAAAATAGAAAATAGATGGATAAGAAAGGAATGAAAACTGCACTTATAAGGAGTTGTGCGTAATGCCGGGTGACACCCGAAATATTGACAAAATTCAACTAAAAATAATTTGGATTGTGTTACCTGATTAGCTAACTTTGTAGCATGAATGAGAATAACAGGAACATTTTCTATTATAAGAATTATTACTTGGATTTCTTTGACACACTTGACATTGAGGTAAAAACGAAATTCAACTGGACACTTAAATTAATTTCGACGGTTGATAGGGTTCCTGTAAAGTACTTTAAGCATATCGAGGACTCGACCGGATTATTTGAGATTCGAGTTGAGTTCGGGAGTAATATCTATAGGGTTTTCAGTTTTTTCGATAAAGGACAACTGGTAATTCTTATAAATGGTTTTCAAAAAAAGAGTCAAAAGACTCCAAAAAAGGAGATTGAGAAGGCAGAGAAACTAAAAAAACAGTATTTCGATGAAAAAGAAAACAAATAATAACTTGACATCATTCGATGAACATATTGACCAACAATATGGTAAAAGAGGTACTTCCGAGAGAGAAAAATTTGAGGAAGGATTTGAGGCATTTAAGCTTGGTGTTATGATTCAAGCATTGAGAAAAGAGAACGGGCTGACACAAGAACAATTAGCTGAAAAATGTGGAACTACCAAGACTTATATTTC
>JAHEEB010001005.1 GCA_024640925.1 Bacteroidota bacterium
CCAGATTTCTGCCTCATGTATCTTCAACACCGAACAAGCAAGTCATGAATACGCCTTCAAAAATAGAAATTAGTGAGATAAAAAAACAAGATCTTGAATTATTGAAATCTCTTTTTTTACCCCAAATTTCTCGTTTACAACAGCGAATGATAATAAACAACATACTTAAATTTGCCGAAGATTTGAATAATTTTGGAAAAGAAAATGAAATAGGTTCCATTTCAAACTATGCTATTGGCCTAATTACTGTTGCCCATTCCTTTGATTTAGAAAAAATAGAGAAGGAGCTTAACAGATTTAAAGAAGTGTTGGAAAATCTAAAGATTTCAAACTAAACAACATGCTATATCATAGTCAATTCGATATACAAAAACCACAAACTATTCTTTTGGTTGATGATTTGCCTGAAAATCTGAAAGTATTAGGAAATATTCTTTTAAACAGCAACTATCAAATTATTGCAGCAATTTCTGGAGCAAAGGCTATAGAACTGGCAATTTGCGAACTGCCAGATCTAATCCTTCTCGATATCCAGATGCCTGAAATGGATGGATTTGAAGTGTGCCATAAATTGAAAGAGAATCAGAAAACAAAGGAAATTCCAGTAATATTCATTACAGCAAGAAGTGAAATTAATGATCTTTTAAAAGGATTTGAGTCAGGGGGTGTTGATTATATAACAAAACCTTTTCAAGCCAGCGAACTACTTGCACGCATAAAAACACACCTCGAATTAAAGAAGGCTCGCGAAAAAATGGCTGAACTTATAGCTACTAAAGATAAGTTTTTAACGATTATTGCACATGATCTAAAAAATCCATTTAACTCCTTGCTGGGCATATCAAACATACTAATTGAAGAAATAAATACACTTAAAAAAGAAGAGATACAGGAACTTGCTACAGCCATACAAAATACAGCTCAAAAGTCATATACTCTTCTGACAAATCTTTTACAATGGGCTCAGGCAAATACAGGAAAGTTCGAGTTTCATCCTCAGAAATATGATATAGTTGAAATTGTTAAAGACGTTTTAGATGTAATTAAAAGTCAGGCAATAAACAAATCTATCTCCATTGTAAATAACTTAAATGGCTCGATTGATGTCATTCTGGACAAACACATGATAGAATCTGTTTTAATTAACCTTATCAGCAATGCTATCAAGTTTACAAAGAAAGGAGGTCTTGTAAAAATAGATTCGGGTAGCGACTACAAAAATATAATTATTTCAATTTCTGATAATGGAATAGGTATTTCGGCTGAGCTTGCAAAAACATTATTCAGGATAGATACCAAGCATACTTCTCTTGGAACCGAAAATGAATCTGGTACCGGTCTCGGGCTATTAATTTGTAAAGAATTTATCGAACGGCATAGAGGCAAAATATGGGTAGAAAGTGAAGAAGGTAAGGGGAGTACCTTTATATTTACATTGCCCAAAGATTGATAAGCTTAATCGTAACTTAATTTGCTATCGGCAGTTATTGGAATAATATCTCCGGAAAAATGAGGCTCCCTGTTTATCATCACCTCAAAAAACGCTTTTAGAACAGCAATTTTTTCTCTGAATTTCAAGTATTTTATTGATTTGTATAATCTCTTGTCTGCTGTGATTCCATAAGCAACCAAGTTTTTCTTTCTGGCAATATATAGTGCTCTGTTTAAATGAAATTCCTGGGTAACAATAATTACATCTGTTATTTCAAAGATTCTTTTAGCTCTTTCAATTGAATTGTAAGTATCGAAACCTGCATGATCCATAAATATATCAGAAGAATCAATGCCCTGTTCAATTAAGAAGTCTTTCATAGCTTTTGCTTCATCATATACCACTCTACCATGATCGCCACTTACCAGGAACCTTGAAATCTTGTTGTTTTTATATAGCTCTATGGCTGTATTGAGCCTGTCTTTCAATATATCGGATGGATTTCCGGAGTCTGAAACGTGTGCTCCAAGAACTAATGCAGTATAACAGGAAGGTACCCTCCGGATATCAGAATATATATACCTTTTGGAATAATTCCATACATAATAATTTATTCCAATTACAACAATTATTCCAAGAATGATAGAAAAAATAAAACACCTGGATTTTATTACCAGGAAAAATTTTCTATTGATATGCATAGTGCTATTCTATTCCTTAGATGCCAGGACTTTATAAGAATCGATAAATGAAAAATAACGTTTCCAGAATTCTGGAACACTTTCTGCAGCTACTTCATTTGGAGAATTTTGAAGAAATACAATTCCTGTTCTTTCTTCTGGACAGAATGCTATTTCGGCTCTATAGCCCTGTACAAATCCTCCATGGTATATTATATCACGTCCTTTGTAACAGAAAATTCTCCAGCCAAGGCTATATT
>JAHEEB010000260.1 GCA_024640925.1 Bacteroidota bacterium
TTTCAGACAGGTAATTTTACCATTTTTCTCATTATAAATATTTAATCCGCCATGAAACGTACCGATGATAACTTTTCCATCTCCAGCTGAATTTATGGATTTAATGCAATTATTACTGAGCCCATCCGATTCGGTTATATAACGGAACGTTCCATTTTTTCTGTTGAGTATATTTACGCCACCATTTTCTGTACCCATCCAGATATTTCCTGATTGATCAATCCAAAAACAATATATTTCACTATTGTTTAAATAATGGTTGTTGTTGGGTAATGCCTTATAACATTCAAATACCTGTTTTTCCTTTACCATATAGCTTAAACCTCCCCGGGTGGCAATCCACATATCACCTTTTTTATCCTGGGTTATATCCACTACTGAATTATGTATCAGTGATTTATTTTCAAGGAGATTGTTTTCGATCAATAAAATCGTTTTATTATTTTCATCATATATATATAGTCCTCCACGGGTGCCAATCCAAAACTTATTTTCCTTATCCTGAAATATTGTATTTACCTTGTAACTTCTCTCATTTTTCTCATCGGGTGAAAAACAAAAGATATTTTCCTCTTTCTGATTGTTAAGTATGACTATTCCACTATTGGATGTGCCTATCCATATTTTCTTTTTATTATCAAAATATATCTCAAGAATTTCGTCTTTTAGTAAAGGGTTTAATTTTGAGAAGTGAAAAAAAGATTCATTAACAGGATCAAATTTATCGAGTCCTCCCTGTGTTCCAATCCATAGTTTTGAATTTTCATCAAAGGCAAGTTTACGGACATAATTGTTAGTTAATGAATTATCGTTATCTTCATTATGTATATAGGAAACTGTTTTTTGGTTTTTAAAATCAATTTTACAAATACCGTTTTTTGTGGCTGCCCAAAGGTTTCCATCCTTATCTTCAGCTAAGTCTTTTACGGAGATATTCGTTAAAACAGGCTTTCCATTAAAGATCAATCTTTCAAAACGGTCCTTTTCCCTGTTGTACTTTGCCAGACCAAATTCTTCGGCACATACATAAAGAATATTTTTTTTGCTTTCATAAAAATTCCGAATTAAAATCTCCTCTTTTACTAATGTATCATTTATGAATACACCATATTTTTTAAATTTTATTCCGTCAAATCTTTCAATACCTGTTCCTGCTCCAATCCATATCCAGCCCTTATAATCCTGCAAAATGCAGTTTATATAGTTGTCAGATAATCCATCATCCGAAGTGAAATTGTCAAAAAAAATTTTGTTATTCTGGCAATTAACGCTTTGGAATAAACAAAACAGAATTATTGTAGTTAAAATTTTAAAATTTCTCATTCCTATTCGCAAATTCAGAAATATTGGTATTTAATAGATCACGGTAAAAAAATAAAAGTACGAATTGTCGAGGGTACAACATTCAAATTAAAATAACAAATCCTATAATCAAAATACCTAATCAGGTATTTTATTTAATATGTTGATTGACAGACAACAATTTTTTATATGAAATAGTACTTGATTAAGGAGCAAAAATAAAGTTCATAATTGATTGTTAATTTATTCCTTACAAATGAGAAACTGGTAATAATGGGACCTTTAAAAAAACCTTATTATTATGAAAATTAACCTTTTAATTAACCAACTATGAAAAAAAATCCATTCCTATTGTTGTGTTTTTTGGCTATTATCACCATAAACATACATGCGAACAAAATTGAAATTCCAACAGGTAGTGGTATACAAGCTGCCATTGATACCGCTACCAGTGGCGATACATTGATCCTGGCCGAAGGAGGAGAATATTCAGGATCCATAACCATTAACAAGTCAATAATCCTGAAATCTGAAAATGCAGGAATACTTCCAAAAATTACTACCAGTGGCATAGGATTGCAAGCGGGTAAGAACTATTATTTTGAATTGGAAGGGGTAGAGATTATTGGAGACCCGGGAGTTACAAATAAACATATGATTTCAGTGCTTGCCGGCGGAGATTCTGCCGTTTATTTGAAATTGAAGAATGTTGTTGCACATGACTTTGAAAGAACTATTTTAAGGTTCGATAAAGCCACTTGTTATATAAATTCTGTAATAGTTGATAACTGCTATTTTTACAATAATGATGCTGGTGGATGGAACGTTTTTTACTGGAGAGATGAAAGAACAATTACAAATTATTTGAGAATTACCAACACCACTATAGATGGGTTTAATGAAGGTATTTTAAGGTTTGACGGAACATCGTTTGTAAAAAATATTTATATTGATAAATGTACTTTCAATAACAGAAGTACTTATAATGCCACGAAGGATGCCAATCCATTGTTTGATGTAAATGGACCTGACGGATCGATATTTAAAATGACAAATTGTATAATTAGTGATATTGATTCAATAACAGGTCATGCAATTGCTATTGATGCAACAATTGCCGATACGATTACGAATTGTAGGTTCTTTTTTGATCAAACAGCTGTTGATACAAGCAATGTATGGAATTATAAATCGGAATTTATAAAAGAAAATCCCGGTTATATGGATGCTGCCAATTATAATTTGACTTTGCCGAGAACTTCTTCATTTCTGAGTGCAGCTACCGATGGAGGCGCTATTGGAGATCCAAGGTGGATTCCGGCGACAATACCAGCTGGAATTGTTGCATGGTGGAAACTCGACAACTCAGGAGAAATTGCTATTGATGAAGTTGGGAACTCTAATGGCGCAGTCAAAGGCGATACGGCAGTTTTAGTTCAGGGTATTGATGGAACTGCTATCAGCTTTGCCGGTATGGCAGACTCTTCAGTAATCAAAGTGCCTGATAATAACATACTTGATTTCGATTCTCTTACCAGTTTTTCTATTTCTACAGTTGTAAAATTTGATCCTTCCATCTATACCGATGAATACAATATTGTTTTTAAAGGCAGAACGGGTGTTGATTTATCGCAGGACTGGGAAGGGAAATGGTATACATTGGCTTTTAAAAACTGCGAATTAAGATTTGCTGTTGACGATAATATTGTAAAAACACAACTTGGGGTAAAAATAGCTGACTTTTATCCGATGGGCGAATGGGTTCACATTGTTGCTGTTAGAGATATCGCAGAAGATTCCTTAAGATTATTTTTAAATGGCAAACAGATTGGTTCTATGTTAGATGCTACCAAAAATAGTATTGAATCGAAACTTCCCTTTTATATCGGGAATAATCAGGATGTTAACAAGGCATTTGAAGGCCAGATTGACGATTTAAGAATATATGATACTGTTTTAACTGGTTCTGCTATTAGTGCAATGTCACTGGAATATGGATTAGAGTTTCCCAAAAACAAAAATGCAAACCTGGCGAGTGTATCGATTAACGATACAATATTTACATCCTTTGCTTCAAGCACTCAGGAATATATTATTAAACTTCCCGCGGGAACTAGTACTGTGCCAACTATTGTTGTAACTACAAGTCATACGGGTTCAGTTGCCACAATATCCAATGCAAGCATTATTCCGGGTACAACAACAATTTTGGTAACAGCAGAAGATGGCATAACAACAAAAACATACAGTTTTAGTTTCACCATTGAAGGATTATCTGATGATGCAAATTTATCATCTCTTACAGTTAATGTTGGAAATCTGGAACCAGCATTTTCATCTGATATTACTGAATATACAGATTCAATCCCAACCGGAACTAACACTGTTAAAGTGATAGCTGTCGCTAATAATTCTAAAGCATTGGTAACAGGAGATGGTGATATAAATGTTTCGGGTGGCCCTGCAACTGCTAACATTCTGGTTAAGGCAGAAAATGGGACATCAACAAAAACATATACTATCAATTTTATAATTACAAGCACCTTAAACAGGTTATCGCTCTGCAAATCAGATGAGATAAATGCTTACTTTACTAACACCAATGAACTTGTAATAAATGGTATGGATAAAGATTGCATTATTGAAATTTTTGATGTCAATGGAAAAGAAATATGTTCGATTAAAAATGTCAGAAATATTATCAATCTGGATCAGTATAATCTAATGAGTAATTCGGTTTATTTAATCAGGATAATTACTACAGAAACAAAAGAATACGTTACTGTTAGGGCTGTTAAATAAATCATTTTTCAGTAGCTAAACACGTCGTTGCGAAGATCACGTCTATAATCATCGGTTATATACCTTCGCAACGACGATATGGATTATTAAAATATAAGACTGAAACTAATCTTTGAAAAAATGAAAAACTTTATCTATAAAAAAATCAGCACCTCCATAATCTTAATGTTTATGGTTCTAATTGTATCTGGTCAAAACAAGAAGATTTATGTTATTGGTGCAGGAGCTGAAAGTACTATCGAAACACAGGATCAATTATTGGTTGACAGCATTAAACAATATGTTGATGTTACCTATACCGATCAAAAAACATTCAATTCCGATACAACTTCTTTAAAATATGATGGTTTTGATGGAGTAGTCATTTTGGAATCGGTAAATTCAAAAACCCTTGTAAATTTTGGCGTAGATGAAAAATTTCCTGTGCCATGTATTACTATGGAGGCCGGATTACTGACAACCTGGGGATTATTCTCTGCAGAAGGTGGAATATGGCCTTATGCCGGAAACGATTGTGAAAATATTGATTTGCAATGGAATGTTGCTGATGCTGAACATCCTGTTATGCATTGGGCAGGTGATTATAAAAATGGTGATGTTTTTGCATGGTCTACCCATCCTGATCCGAAAACTTATGGTGTACCTTACCCACATGGATTAACCAGCACCATTAAAATCATTGCAACAGCAGCCCGTAGCAACAAAGGTACCAATTCTGCCAATAGTTCATTCATTCAAGCAGAGGCATTGACAATTTTTGAAATCCCCTCTATTAAATTATTATACATGTGTGGCTCAAAAGGATATATAGAAAATTATGCAACACAAGATTTCTTCAATATATTACACGAAGTGGTTTTATACATGTTTGATCCACGTCCGGAAGTTGCTGATACAACAAGTTCTCTTTCCGATTATAAAAACATAACAGGACTGAGCCTTTATCCAAATCCAACAACTGGTATGACAATAGTTTCTTTTGAGGGAACCACCTCCTCAAAAATCACCTTATCCAATATAAACGGAATAAAAGTTGCTGAATTTATTCTTCAGAATAACAAAGCATATATAGAAACAAGCCAATTTGCCTCTGGTATATATTTTGTAACCGGTGGAAGTAAGACATTAATGCTTGTAATTAATTAATTTGTTTAGTTGGAGTTAACTGAGTTAGCCCTATTTAGAAATAACATCATTTTGTGAAATTTTTATTCGTGGGCTATGTCGATTGTAAAACAACAACAGCGGTTGTGCAAAAGTCACAACCGCTGTTAATATGTGCATAAATAAGTGAAAAAATTTATTCTTTAGTAAATGGAATGGTTTTTATATCCCCATCCGTTTGAATTTTGAAAATATATGAACCAGGGGTTAGATTATCAATCGTAAAACATAAATTAAAATCACCATTTTCTATAAAACCAAGGTTTTGGCTTTCAATTAGCTGTCCCAACTGACTATAAATTTGAATGGTTACATTTCTGCTTTCATTTAAGTTTCCTGAAAGGGTTATCATATCAGTGGTTACAGGGTTAGGATAGAGTTTAAAACTATTCTTTGAAATTATCTCATCACTGGTGCTGGCACTTTTTAATGTTCCGTTTCCGGTTACCTGCAGATAATCCAGATTTGCGCAGCCCCCGGAAGTAGTTGCCACTGCGCGGATTGTATTTGTGCCATTTATTAAGGTCACGGTTTGTGTTGTGGTGTTTGCCCATGAGGTCCAGGCAGTGGTTGTAGGAAATGCCAGGGCAGAGATTACTTTTGTTCCGTTTACATAAATATCTGCTGGGCGGTCACCTACGCTGGCATAACGGAAAAAAATGCTGAAAGAACCTGCAGTTGAAGTAGTAACCGTCCATTCAACATAAGTACCAACAGCATTATCGGTATTTGCATAACCGGTACCTGTATAACCAGCATTTTTTGTTTCGGTAACCCCGGTATTTATAACTGCATTTTCACCCTGATATATCAATGTACTTGTAGAACCACTGTTTACAGTAATTGTACCACTTTTAGCTGTATTCGGAGAACCACCTGTTGTGGTAATGGTATATGTAAATGTACCGGTAACTGTCGGAGTACCGCTTATTGTAACTGTTTGAGCACTGGAACTAATTGTGGCTGTGACACCCGATGGTAATCCGGAAACGGTTACACCTGTAGCGTTTTCCCAGGTATAATAGAAACTGGTTAATGCAGTACCTAAAGTAACAGTTTGTGACGATGAACCTGAACCATGTTTGGTAAGAGTTGCAGC
>JAHEEB010001006.1 GCA_024640925.1 Bacteroidota bacterium
TTACGTCCATATTCATTCATTAAATCTTCCAGTTTCTTTCTATATCCCGATTTGAGTGACCATAAATCAATTCTTTCGATATATCTGTTCTTTAAAATGGGTATAAAATCTTCTATCTGTTGATTTTGTATCTCATAAAATGAAAACTCTTTTAGATTTTTAGTGTTTTCTAATGTCTGAAAGTTTCGAATTGATTTCATGGCATACAAAACAACCCTTCTTAATTTTTTAAGGTTTTCAATATCCGGAAAAGTTGACGGATTGTTAACCGTTTGCAAAAATAAATATTGTAATCCTGTCATTTGGCTTATGATATCTAATGTCTGCAATTTTGCAGGTTTCCATAAGCTCAATGCTTTCAATTTCTTCATTTCTGATAATGGTCCATATTCATCAATTCCACATGATGCGATTTGCAATTTTAACAATGATTTGTGTTTTGCAATAAAGTCAATATTTTTAAGTCCGGATACCGAGCGCAAGGAAAGTTCTTCGAGTTTGGTAAATTCGGGAATTATTTTTTCCAGATTCTTATTATACTTTTCAATTTTTAAAAATTTCAGGTTGCTAAATTTTAAAATAGAAGAAATGTCTATTTTCCCGTTCTTGTTCTGGTCAGTTCCCAGATATAAGAGCTCTATTGGCAAATCAAGAGAGTTGAAGAATTTAAAGTCATCATGACTGTTAACATAAAAAACTAATTCTTTCAGTTTATGAAGGGTGGATATTTCTTGTTCATTCTTTATTTTATTTACTTCTAAAGCTAAACTTTGTAAATCGGGCAAATAATTCAGAAACTTTAAGTCCAGTTCTAAACCGCTAAATAATCGTAATTTAATTTGGGGGTTCTTTTTAAATACTTCATTTAATTTTTTCCACCCGGAAGAAGTGATATTAAATTGATAACAATGTACTTGTATTCTATCGGTGTCTCCAGAAAGAATTTCATTTATTAATTTATCAGTAATTTCCTTGTTATTCCTGATGTCAAAATATATTTTATTTGAAAACAAATGCCCCATATATTTTATTTTAAAATTTGTCTGCTATTTTTAGTAAATAAAATTCCACCCACAATATACCAAACTCCTCGTCAATAAGTGTGTATAAAAATAATTATTTTTTTTGCTCCTTATAAACAGGCATTGCAAAGGTTATGCAGCTATAACTTGTTGTTCATTTGTATATTATGCTGTCGAATACTTTATTTCTTTGAAGGGTAAATAGGATTAAGAACGTTTAATGACTTAGATAGGTCTAATATGTATAGAAATTTGTTTCAAAAATGGATTTAAACCCTGGTATCCGTTTGTTTTTAAACCAAACCAAAACTCCTGCCTAAGCGGAACAGGCTCTTAATAATGGTCTATAAAAGGGCAGTGGAACTTAATACCAACCAGTTGATTTTAAATCTGTTTAATTGGGTGAATCAGTTATAATACCAAATAGGTTTCAGCAGGTGTCACATTTTAATATAGGAAGCCATTCTTATTTCATTCTTATTTCATTGTCTATTATTGAAATTGAAAAAAACAATGAAATTTTACGCAAAACCTTGCGATTACAAGGTTTTGTCCATTTTATTTTTGCTTAATTGTTCCATAATTTTAGAAAACAACTGCCCTTTTTTAAAAGGTTTACTTATAAAATCGTTACATCCAGCCATTAAGGCTTTGTTTTTATCTTCTTCAGTTGAATACGCCGTTTGTGCTATTATGGGCAACCGGGGCAAAAATTGCCGTATTTGTTTTGTGGCATCATAGCCATCCATCAAAGGCATTTTAATATCCATCAATACCAAATCGATATCCTTGTTTATTTTACATATTTCAATGGCTTCAATTCCGTTTATAGCTCTGATGATATTCATATTTAAACCTGTTAACAATTCTTCAAGAAGCATGTAATTGGTATCTTCGTCTTCAGCAACCAACAGGGTTTTTGACTGCATCATTTCTTTTATTGGGCCATTTTCCACCTGATTTTCTGAAAGGATATTATCCCCTGCCTTTTTATAAGGAATGGTAAAATAGAAGGTAGAACCTTTTCCTAATTCAGATTTTAAGCGCATTTTACCTCCCAGCATTTCGACATAAGCTTTTGAAATAGATAAGCCTAAGCCAGAACCACCAAATTGATGTGATGCAGAAGTTTCGACCTGTCGAAACCGTTTAAATATTTCTTCGTTCATTTCGGGAGGGATACCGATGCCGGTGTCTTCGACATAAAATTCGAGTAGAGGTACAGCATGTTCCTCTATTATATTATAACCAATATTAACATAACCCTGTTTGGTGTATTTTAACGCATTGCTTATAAGATTGGCGAGTATCTGCGTGAATTTTGTTTCGTCCGTAATAATATAAACATC
>JAHEEB010000261.1:0-3033 GCA_024640925.1 Bacteroidota bacterium
ATAATAGACAATACCGGCAAATGGGTTAACAAAAGCGAACTAATAGCAGTTCATTCTGATGGGAGCCCTGCCCAGCTGATACCTTCCAGTTTTTCAGCCCCGATAGTACTTGACAAAACTGTTACTGCTGAAGAGTTTTTAGATCATTCCATAGCGAGCATATATGAATTAAGTGGCGATTCTACTGAACTTCTGAAATTAATAGCCGGTAAGATTTATGCTTTTATATTTAATTACCGCGATGATTACGAAGGAGACCCTGCATTTTTGCTTGAGAGTAAGAATAAACTATATGTTCTGGTAGGTAAAAAGATCAATTTTGAATATATTGGCATCGAGCAAACTGGTATTGTTTCTGAAGAAGAAGTACTAGAAGAAACCACCGATGAAATCGATTTTAGTATGATGTAACAGAAAAAACTATGAGAGAGATAAATATTTCCAATGCAAATAAAAGAGATGCCAAGGTTGGTTTTGAAACCATTGTGCCAGAGAAGAAAATTAAGTTTATTCTAAAAGATGGCAGCGAAAGAAAAACGATTAAAGTGCTGAAAACCACCTTGGAAATTGAACTAAGTGAGCTTGTTAAAAAACACCAGAGCCTCGATAACTTGTCAACTGTTCTGCTTACTGAAGATCCCGAAATTGATCTTGAACGTTCCGGCATGATCCTGAGTGACATAAAAAGAGTTTACGGAGATGCAAACAATAAGGTTGTTTACCAGATTCATATAGAGGAAGTTATTAAAAATCCTGACAATAGCATTAAAGAAGTAAAACCTTTTGCCGATACTCCTGCCAATATAGCTATGGATGTTCCTCTGAACTGGACCGGTAAGCTTATGCCCAAGGAACAAGCTATAAGAATGTTCGTATTCTCCAGAAAATATCAACTAAAACATGTTAATGGACTTACTTATGATTTCTTATTCGATATAGCAAAAAACCTTCATGAACAAAAGAGTATGATGCTTATCGGAGCGGGTAAGAAAGGAAATGAACCACTGGTATTTCAAAATAATGGGACACCTTACAGGGCTTTCCTCGAAGGAAGGATCAAAGATCAACAATATATGTTATTGTTGCATCTTACCAATCTGGAAATTAAAGAAATAACTAAAACCGTTGAACAGTCATGATCAATAAATCTCTTCTTAAAAATAATAAAGGGTATTTCACAGGAAACGAATCGGCCATAACCAAAGAAATATTAACAAAAGCCCTAACATATAAAAAACGCGTAGCAAGTGCCTATTCTGCTTTAAATCGCGAACAGATTCTCACTTTTTTGCCTGAGAGCGACTTTCTCATTACCCGAAAAATTGATGGAGAATTACAAATCATTTTTTATGGGAACGATGAACTTTTTTCGGTGAACGGCTATGGTAATGTGAAATATGGTTTACCTTGTTTCGAAGAACTAAAGAAAAATCTCCAGGCTAAGAATATTAAAACAGCTGTATTTGCCGGAGAGCTTCACGTCGAAGAAAGTCAGGGCCGCAAAAGAGTATATGACCTTTTAAAAGAGCTGGGTAAAGATGGCAACAAAGATCTTATACATCTTACCCTTTTTGATATCATAGAACTCAATGAAAAACCTGCTGCTCCTGACAATTATAAAGAAACCGTAGCTCAACTATGTGCTTTCACAGGCAGTTCCGTGCATGTGGTTACCATTAAAGAGGCCAAAACAAAAGAAGAAGTAAAATCTATATTTGATGCTTTTCTTGAAGAAAATTCTGAAGGTATTGTTGTTCGTGGGTCTTTTCCCAGGGTTTATAAAATAAAGCCAAAATATACAATTGATGCTGCAGTAGTTGGCTATTCCGAAAGCGAAGAGAAGGGAAAAGTAAGAAGCCTTCTGCTCGCGTTAATGAATGAGGACAATACATTCCAGGTGATAGGGAAAGCTGGTTCGGGACTCAACGAAGAATTAAGGGTTATGTTTTATAACATGCTCTCTAAAACAACGGTCGATTCAAGTTTTGTTGAAACTGACTCCAATAGTGTCGCTTTTCATATGATAAAACCTGAAATAGTAGTGGAGGTAGGATGCAACGACATTCTGACCGAACTGGCCAATGAAGTGGTAACGAATGCAGTAATCGAATTTAAGGATAACAAATACAGTTTTAATTCGAAAATGTACGGGGCCACATTACTTTTTCCTGTATTCGAAAGAATTCGCGAAGATAAAAAAGTAAATCCGGTTGATGTACGCTGGATGCAGGTTGAAAACCTGGCAATAATCAATCATGTTCCTACCGAACAGGCATTAACCAACTTACCAAAATCCGAAATTTTGAGTCGGGAAGTTTACCGCAAGGAAATGAAAGGCAAAACTCTGGTTCAGAAATTTGTTGTTATTAAAACAAATAAAGATACCATCGACAGACGTTTCCCTGCCTATGTTTTTCATTACACCAATTACAGTCCCGACCGTAAAGAACCATTAGACAAAGAAGTTAGAATATCTAACGATCTGACACAGATAAACGATATTAAAAAACAATACCTCGAAGAAAACATAAAGAAAGGATGGGAAAAGGCTTAATTGATTAATTGTGAATATTTATTTAGGCTCTGCTGATTAATTATCAACGTCTGCTATATCTGTATTTTTAGTCATTTTTACATATAACTAAATGCCATAAAAGTTGTGAATCTGATAAGCAATACCTATTAATGCTCATTGTTCTTGTTGTTTCCATACATAACTGTTTGGAACCACAACTTTTGGAACCTTAATCTTATTCAGTCTCTTTTTAAAAAGTGTGGCTCTCCTCAACATTAACTTGTTCTGTTTGGCTTTTAATGCTCGAAATCCTCTGCACTTTTGCCAGTATCCTTTTTATATTAAAATACATTCCATCAATATTTCTATTATCTTTCACTAAAGCCAAATAGTCGTATTCTCCAGTTAAAAATTGAGATTCAAGTTGAAGGTAAAACATATTTAAAATTACATATTACTATCGATCCGATTGAAAGTTCGACAATTGAAGCAGTATAATGTTGCCCTTACTCTATAGT
>JAHEEB010000261.1:3086-6361 GCA_024640925.1 Bacteroidota bacterium
CCATTCTTAAGGTTGTAAAAGTTTAATTATAAAACCATAGTAGATTCTTCTACGGGTTGTTTTTTGCCAATAAATGTTTTATCTATATATGAAATAGCAATTTTTGCCTCAAAAGCATTGATAATGGATTTATATTTAAATGCTTCAAATACATTAGAAATGCTTTTACTATTATTCTTAGTTACAGCAGGAATAATGTGATCATAAAAATTATTAACGTAATCTTTAGCTAATACCATGTTTTTATTATCCCCTGTTGTTTGATAAATCCTGGCAGCTTTCTTTGTAATTATTGTTTTTCGTTTAGTACTATTAGACGAATAATTTTTTTGCAGATAATTTTTAACTTGCTCAAAGTCTTTTATCCGAGAAAATTTCTCTTCTTCTGTTTCTTCAATAAGAGGTGAAAACTCATATAAATCTTTTCTTAATTTGTCACAAACAGCATAGTAGTTTTGCTCTTCTGTGTTTGAAGGATAATTTAAGAAGAGATGGTATGCCCTGAACTTTTTAATGTCATCTAGCCAAATATTTTCAAACTCATAATAACATTCGTCTTCAAATTCAGATAAATTGAAATTCCCTTCAAAATAGTTATTAACATATAATAAACATGCCATATTCCAATCTTTCTCCATATCTTGAATAGAGCTTGGATTATTCTTAACAACATTCCAAATGTTAACATCCGGAGGCATCAATCTCGATCTACTAAAATTAAGAGCGGCAGCAGAGATTAATTCTTTCATTGTTTTACAAAGTATTGTATTCATATTCCTATGATTTAATTAAAAAAAATAATTAATAGAACTATGACTATACATATAAAGGTAAATAAAACTATTCATATAATTGATAACGTTTTTACTATTTATAATTCGACCTTGAGTATGAAATATTGAGAAAGCAAATAAGTAGATTTACTAATATCGACTATAGAACAATTTGGATATTAATTGGAATTATTTTGGATGTTTACTGGAAAATAAATGGATTTTTACTGGATTTAATATGGATAATTGTGTATATTTGTATGTTTATAAAAAAAATATCATGGAACTTAGAATGGTAATTGATGATACTTTAATGTCTGAATTAAAGGATGCTCTGGGTGTAAAAACAAATGTAGATATTGTTAATAATGCACTTACAATTTTGAATTGGGCAACAAAAGAAAAGGAAAAAGGAAGAATGGTATTATCTGCAAAAGAAGATGGAACCAATATTCAAACGCTTATTATGCCAGCTTTAGAAATGGCTAAAATGAACGGAAAGAAAAGAGAAAAGTAATCTGAGACATTCTTATTATGGACGAAGAGAATCTCATAAATCAGAAATCGCTTGAGAAAACTATACAAGCTGAAATAAATGAAGGAAATGTACTTAAAAATGAGATTCATACCATTAGGGCTGCTTCACCTAGTGATCCGAATGAAATGGGGTATCGGCTTGTTAGAATTACGTTATGTATCGTTGCAGGCTTTTTATTACTATTGATGGTATCCTTTATTTGTTTCAAAAAAATGGATATTACAACGGAACTTTTCCAGGCAACTAAAGTTTCAGATTCTTTAAACATTGATGTTGAGAAAGTTGTAAATTTAGTTATTTCTGAAAGACAGAATGAAAGAGATTTTATGTTAAAGATAAGTCAGATTGTATTACTAAATCTTCTATTACCAATAATTACTGGTACAGTAGGTTTTATCTTTGGCAGCAAAAGTGTAACGTCAAAAAATGATAATTAGCAGATACTTTACCAGATTTTCTCAACACTCTTTTTCTCAACCTCTTAGAATGTCGTAGGTTATAACCTTAGACTGATTTACCCTTTTGTCTATGATTTCTTGTGCTTCTTCTTTTGAAGGCGGATTCATGTATGCAATCCAGTATATTAACATTTCGACAATTGCCGTGTATAAAATCTGACAGTTTGTTAAATTAGCGACTGGCATTTTTATATTTCCCGCTTTCTAAGTCGTCTTTCAATATTATCAAGGCATTATTCAATAAACCTTTGAAATCTTTCATAAGAATAGCATTTACAAGTCCTCGAGAAATAAAATTTTTGGGTACTACTTTGTAAGTCCATTCAATTTTAGTTTGTCCATTGTTAAGGTCAGTAAATATCCAGTTCCCTTCAATGCGTTTTGCTAAAAAGCGCAACTTTGAAGTAAAATCTTCAATCTTATAAGAAAATGAAGTATAAGGAACAACTGTCAATAGACTTTCCTTTGATGTTGAGCCATCTTCAAAGTAAACAGTTCTTACCAAACCGGGCTTTGTCCAACCTTCCTTGATGCTTGTGTTTGTAATACCAGCAATCGACTTATACCTTTTGAAAATGTGTGACAAGTCAACAGGGACAATGTAATTAAATGCTTCATCAATTGGTACATTAATTACCATTTTAATTTTTGTTTGTGGAATTTTTTTGTTGCTTTGAACAAAGGTAACTCCAGCTATTCCTATTAAAATAGTTGTCATTCTTTTTGTTTTTAATTATGAAGCAAAAATCATCATATAAAAACTGACAACATTTGTCATTTGGCAAAAAGCAAACCTCAAATTTTTCTCCTGATCCTGCTTAAGGAAGATTGAGTGATACCTATGTAGGAAGCAAGAAACGATAACGGAATTCGGTTAGCAAGTTGTGGAAACTTTTCAAGGAAACTGAGGTAACGGGATTTCGCATCTTCTGCCAACATTGGACTAATTCGATTAACTTTTTCTATTAATGACTTTGTTGTTATTTGATTTATAATATCGTCCCATCCAATGATTGTCAATGAAAGTTCCTTTAATGCATAATCTGAGAAGATAATAAGCTTACAGTCCGTTACAGCTTGGATATACTCCGAAGAAGGAATTTTATACATGAAGCTATTTATGTCAACGGCAAAGTTATTTTCATCTATAAAGTATCGTGTTATCTCTTCACCCTTATTTTTATAATAACAAACCCTTAAAATTCCATCAATAATAAAAGCAACTTGTTTGGCAGTTTTTCCTGCCTCCGAAAAATAATCTTCCTTTTTTAGCTGAACTTCTTTTGACCTACTTTTTACTAAATCAATTTGTTGTTGATTTAATTGACCAAATTGAAGTAAATAGTTTATGAGTGCTTCCATTGTTACAAGTTACAAAAATTGTTTCTGACAGTATTTGTCAAATGACAAATACTGTCAGAAATAGTGCGATTTGCTTGCCACTAGCCTCAATATCTGGAAAGCAGTAAGAACCAAATGATGAAAATGTTCATCAAATAATTGTTT
>JAHEEB010001007.1 GCA_024640925.1 Bacteroidota bacterium
AGTTCTTATCTTAACCTGGATACTCAGTTTGAAAACGTTGTAAAATCAATAAACCGGGCAGCAGAAGAGTCGGCTAAAGAAGCTGCTCCCATATTCAAAAGCGCTATTACTAACCTTTCTATAAGTCAGGGTTTGGAAATTTTACAAGGTCAGGTTCCTGAAGACACAAATTCAACAAAATCTGCTGGATATGATTCAACAGCAGCTACAAAATATTTATTGAATCAAACATTTACAGGTCTTACCGATTTATATGCTCCTAAAATAGATTTGGCATTAGATAAAGACCTTGGCTTAGGTTTTTCAGCTAATCAAGCCTGGACTACTCTTCGAAATGCTTATAATAATGCTGTTAATAAAATAGATAATAGTATTGTTGCCAGTGCGGCTCTTTCATTAACCGGTTATTCCCTCGAAACCTTAAAAACAGAAAGTATCGGCACATTTGCTACGGAAAAAGCTCTTGATGGTTTATTTTTAAAGGTTGGCGAAGAAGAAACCAAAATACGCAGAGATCCATGGCAATGGCTAACAACTGCAGTAGGAGATATTCTTACTAAAGTATTTGGTTCTGTTTAAACGAAATAGTACTTTATAAATTTTATATGAGCGAGGAGTACCCTCGCTTTTTTATTACTTCCTTTCTATAGTCTTCCCAATGAATTAGTTAATCTGGTTATTTGTTATCCCTGTAGGCATAGAAAGGCTTGCTTATCAGAAGTTCATAATTTCAGATAATCCGCTGAATGTCACAATGAAACGCCTTGGTTCGTGAGAACAAGAAGGGCGTATAAATAGAAGTTTTATAATTGAAATTTAAATTACATGGCTAAAGCTATATTCATTGCTGATCATGCTCCTACCTATTGATGGATTTAGTGAAGAAAGCTTAATCAATAGAATTTTTCCATACTTTGAAAATTATGGTAGGTGACGTTGGAATGTTTTATTTCAACTTTTCCTTTAAAAATTTTCCGGTATACGATTCTTCACACTTGGCTAAATTTTCAGGTGTTCCTTCAAACACAACATATCCACCACCTTCACCACCTTCGGGACCAAGATCAATCAACCAGTCGGAGCATTTTATTACTTCCTGGTTATGCTCAATAATTACAATAGAGTGCCCCTTTGTAATTAAAGCATTAAATGCCTCAAGTAATTTCCTTATATCATGAAAATGCAAGCCTGTGGTTGGTTCATCGAAAATAAAAAGGGTGGGGGAACTTTTCTCGTGTACCAGGAAAGAAGCAAGTTTTACCCTTTGACTTTCTCCACCGCTCAATGTACTGGACGATTGCCCCAGTTTTACATACCCTAAACCCACATCAGCAAGTGGTTGTAATTTTTCAACAATCTTTTTCTCCGTTCCCGATTTCTTTTTTCCAAAAAATTCAATGGCTTCATCAACGGTCATTTCAAGCACATCGAAAATATTTTTTCCATCGTATCTGACTTCCAGAATATCTTCTTTAAATCGTTTTCCACCACAGTTTTCGCATACCAACACAATATCGGCCATAAACTGCATCTCAACTTTTATGGTACCATCGCCCTGGCATTCCTCACATCTTCCTCCATCGACATTGAATGAGAAATGTGATGGTTTGTAGCCATTAAATTTTGCGTATTGCTGATCGGAAAAAAGTTTTCGTATCTCATCATATGCTTTAAGATAAGTAACCGGGTTTGATCTCGATGACTTACCAATAGGATTCTGATCAACAAATTCAACACTTGTAATTGTATGAATATCACCTGTTAAATGAGAGAATTTGCCAGTATGTTCTCCTACTCCTGCAATTATCTTATTCAATGCCGGATAGAATACCCCCTTTATAAGGGATGATTTACCGGAACCGCTAACACCCGTAATAGTTGTTATTATATTAAGAGGAATCTTTACATTGATACCTTTCAGATTATTTTCACATGCACCTATTATTTCAATATAACTGTTCCACTTTCTGCGGGTTTTCGGGATTTCAATTTTTTCTTTTCCAGTAAGATATTTTGCTGTTAAGCCGCCTTTGCTTTTTATTAAATCTTCAAATTTACCTGCAAAAATTACCTCTCCACCTAACCTGCCAGCACCTGGTCCAATGTCAATTATTTCATCGGCAGCACGCATTATTTCTTCTTCGTGTTCGACAACAAGTACTGTATTTCCTGTTTCCTGCAACCTTTTAAGTACTTTAATCAACCGGTGAGTGTCACGTGGATGCAATCCGATGCTGGGTTCGTCAAGAACATAGAGTGACCCAACAAGACTACTTCCAAGTATGGTGGCCAGGTTAATACGTTGAGATTCCCCACCCGATAATGTCGATGATAACCGGTTTAATGTTAAATATCCGAGTCCGACAT
>JAHEEB010000262.1 GCA_024640925.1 Bacteroidota bacterium
CAACATTAGAAACGAAATTAATTAAAAACTTGTATTTCGCAGGGCAGATAAATGGAACAACAGGATATGAAGAAGCTGCTGGACAAGGAATAATTGCTGGAATAAATGCTTCTCTTTCCATAGAGGAAAAAGAACCATTCATTTTAAAAAGAAACGAAGCATACATTGGTGTTTTAATTGATGATCTGGTTACTAAAGGTGTTGATGAACCTTATAGGATGTTTACTTCAAGAGCAGAACATCGTATTTTATTACGTCAAGATAATGCTGATGAAAGATTAACTGAAAAATCATATAAGATAGGATTAGCAAATATTTCTCGATTAAAAAAACTTGATAAAAAGAAATCAGAAAGATCTAATCTTTTAGAAAAAATAGAATCATTTAGTATAAAACCATCCGATATAAATTCATTTCTTATTGAGAAAGGTACAAGTGAAATTAGGCAACAACAAAAATTAATTCATATTTCTAAGAGGCCACAAATAGTACTTTTTGATCTTTTAAGTTATTTGAATAATTATTTTATAGAAACAAATAATTATTCTGTACCTTTTGAAGACTTGTGTGAAATTTGCGAAATTGAAATTAAATATAGAGGATATATTGAGAGAGAAGGTTTAATTGCAGATAAACTAAAAAGGTTAGAAAACATTAAAATTCCGGAAAGAATAGATTATTATTCGTTTCAATCTATTTCCACGGAAGCGAAACAAAAATTAACTAAAATTAAACCGGAAACCATTGGTCAAGCTAGTAGGATATCCGGAGTTTCACCTGCAGATATTAATGTTTTATTAGTATATTTTGGTAGGTAAAAATGAATTTGTTCCACGTGGAACACAATTTTTGATTTATGTCTATCGATAAAATTATAAATAATTTACCGACATCTCCAGGCGTTTATCAATTTTTTGATAGAAGCGGTAAAATTCTTTATGTAGGCAAAGCAAAAAATTTAAAGAATAGAGTTTCCTCCTATTTCAATAAGAAAAAATATGAATCTTTTAAAACAAAAAAACTTGCAATTCAGGTTTATGAAATAAAAC
The DNA here is from genome assembly GCA_024640925.1 of Bacteroidota bacterium. Taxonomy (GTDB): domain Bacteria; phylum Bacteroidota; class Bacteroidia; order Bacteroidales; family UBA10428; genus UBA10428. Next base: position 1,050 of record JAHEEB010000262.1, read on the forward strand.
ATATTGTTGTCGAAAGTGAAATAGATGCCTTATTACTTGAAAATAATTTGATAAAAGAATACAAACCCAAGTATAATATTTTACTAAAAGACGATAAAACTTTTCCTTGGATTTGTATTAAAAATGAACCCTTTCCTAGAATTTTTTCTACTCGTAAAAGAATAAGTGATGGTTCTGATTATTTTGGACCATATACTTCTGCATTAATGGTTCGAACTTTACTTAATTTAATTCGCCAAATATATCAGATTCGAACATGTAATCTACTTCTTAACAAAGAAAATATCGAAAGCAAAAAATATAAGGTTTGTTTAGAATATCATATTGGTAATTGTAAAGCACCATGTGAAGAAAAACAATCAAGCGAAGAATATTTGGAATCGATTGTTCAAATTCGGGATATTTTAAAAGGTAATCTTCAAAATGTTATTGAGTATTTGCATGCAACAATGATTAATTATTCAAATAAATATCAATTTGAAGAAGCAGAAAAAATAAAACAAAAAATTGAAATACTTGATAAATTTAAAAGCAAGTCAACAATAGTAAATACAAAAATTAGCAATGTTGATGTATTTAGTTATATTGAAGAATCCGATTTAATATTTGTAAATTTTATTAAAGTAATTAATGGAGCAATTGTTCAATCTCATACTGTTGAGTTAACCAAAAAGCTGGATGAAACAAAAGAAGAATTATTGCTTTTTGCTGTTTTTGATATTCGAACAAAAGTATTTAGTAATTCAAAAGAAATTCTTGTGCCCTTTCATTTAGATAATCTGGAGGATATTGAATTTATAGTTCCTAAAATAGGAGATAAGAAAAAACTTTTGGAATTATCGGAAAGAAATGCACGACAATTTGCCAACCAGGTAAACATTTTAAAAAACGAATATTCAGAAAAAATGAAGAAGAATTCAATTTTGGAAACAGCCATGATTGATTTACGTCTGAAAGAAATTCCTGTACACATAGAATGTTTTGACAATAGCAATATTCAAGGTTCTTCTCCGGTTGCTTCCTGTGTTGTATTTTTAAATGGTAAACCAGCAAAAAAAGAATACAGACATTTTCATGTAAAAACAGTTATTGGTGCAAATGATTTTGCAAGCATGGAAGAAATTATTTTCCGTAGATATAAACGCATGATGGATGAAGAAAAAAAATTACCCCAATTAATAGTTATTGATGGAGGAAAAGGACAATTAAGTGCTGCTGTTAAAAGTTTAGAGAAACTCAATTTATATGGTAAAATTGCTATTCTTGGTATAGCAAAAAGATTAGAAGAACTGTATTTTCCAAATGATTCTGTCCCTCTTTATCTAGATAAAAATTCTAAAACCCTTAAACTTATTCAACAATTACGAAACGAAGCACATCGATTTGGAATAACTTTTCATAGGGAAATTAGAACAAAACAAATGTTTGAAAATTCTTTGGAGAAATTAGATGGAATTGGGAAAATAACAGTAGAAAAGCTAATTAAAAAGTTTGGGTCAATAGAACAAATTAAAGAGAAAAAAATAGAAGAGATTGAAGAAATAGTGCCAAAAAAGATCGCCTTAAAAATTCTTGATTTTCTAAATGAAAACTATAAAAAGTAATTTTCAACTGGTTCGTTCAACAATGTATTGAGAAAGTTTTTCCAACGCATTTCTTGATTCGTTTTGAGGAAATTCATGTAAAATATCAATCGCTTTTTTATGATATTCCATCATTTTGTCTTGTGCATAATTCAATCCTTTGTATTCATGTACGAAATGAAATACCTGGTTATAAGTATCACGTTTTGAAGATTTTTTATTAATTAGTTTAATTATTTCTCTTCGCTCTTTAATAGGTGATTTTTCTAATGCAGAAATGAGTGGTAAGGTTAATTTTTTTTCTTTAATATCATTTCCCTTTGGCTTTCCAATGATAGATGTTTTTTCGTAATCAAATAAATCATCTTTTATTTGAAAAGCTATACCTAAATTAAAACCAAAATCTTTCATTTTTTGTATTACAACTGGATCAGTTGTAACAGATCTGGCTCCACATGCTGTACAAGATGCCAGAAGTACAGCCGTTTTTTTGCTTATTATATCAAAATATTCTTGCTCTGTAATATTTAATTTTCGGGTTTTTTGCATTTGCAAAAGTTCACCTTGTATCATTTCCTGTGTGGCTTCCGATACAATCTCAAGAAGATCGTATTCTTTGTTTGATAGGGCAACCAATAAACCCTTAGCTAATAAATAATCACCTAACAACACAGCAATTTTTGAACGCCATAAAGCATTGATTGAAAAAAAGCCTCTTCTTTCATGGGCATCATCAACAACATCATCGTGCACAAGTGTGGCTGTATGCAACAATTCTATTAATGAGGCTGCAACCTGGGTAGTTTCATTTGTATTACCAATTAATTTTGCAGTAAGAAATACCAGTACAGGTCTTATTTGTTTTCCTTTTCTTCTTAATAAATAATTAATTATAATATTAAGTAGGGGAATATTGCTTTTCATTGACTTTGAAAAAACGATATCAAATTTTTTCAACTCATCTTGTATACCTGCTTTTATCTCTTCTGTTGCTTTCATCGAGTTTGTTTCTGCTGGTAAAGATATTCTATTCTTTTATAATGGAAAAATTATGATTTTTGTATCTTTTTTTTTGACCAAGATTTGCAAATAGAGATACAAAAATTCAATAAAACATTTGATTTATAATGACTTAGTAAGTATAATTCCGATTTAATAGTTTTTAACACGACCTTGTAAAATTGCTGGTTTATAAATTCTTAATCTCGTTCAATATTTTCTAAATAATCAAAAACAATATATTGATAACTTGCTTATTAGTCAAGTTACTAATGCCAGATTCTGCATATTAATTAAAAAGTATCTTAGATATTTATATATTTGTATAAATTGTCTGTAATGAAAATAAATGATCTGACCATAGAACAACTGGAAAAAGCTGCCAGCATGCTAAAAGCCATTTCCCATCCTGTTAGGATTGCTATTTTAAATCACCTCGAAAACGGGAAAAAATCTACTGTTACAGAAATTCACGAAGCCTTGGGTATAGAGCAATCTGCAGCTTCTCATCATCTGGGTATTTTGCGCAACAACGACATATTGGTTGCAAAAAGAGATGGGAAGAATACGTATTATTTTTACAAACACGATCGACTGAATGTTTTAATTGATTGTATCAGCAAATGTGCTTGTGAAAAAGTATAAATTTAATAAATTAATTTATAATATGTTATTACGTATTATCTAAACCTATAGTTTAGAAATACATTATAAAAATTTAATCTAAGATTTTTATAGACTTCACTAGTAATCAATTCGTTGGTTTTGATTACTGAATAATAGGCCAAATCATCTTTTTTAAGTAATTTTCGTTCGATAACCTTGTTTAAATAATTGTATGATTTCTGAAAAAAAACTATTTCTACTTGATGCATATGCGCTTATTTTCAGGGCATATTATGCTTTTATTAGCCGTCCTATTACAAATCAGGATGGTATGAATACCTCTGCAATTTTTGGTTTTGTAAATTCTCTGGATGATGTTATCCGAAATGAAAAACCTACACATATTGCCGTTGCTTTTGATCCCCCCTCACCAACATTTCGTCATAAGATGTATCCCGAATACAAGGCCAATCGTCAAAGTACTCCAGAGGATATCAGGACAGCTGTTCCTTACATTAAAGAAATTATACAAGCATATAACATTAAAATTGTTGAAAAAGAACTATATGAAGCCGATGATGTAATTGGTACTTTATCTAAAAGAGCTGAAAAGGAAGGTTTTACCGTATTTATGATGACTCCTGATAAAGATTATGCTCAACTTGTTAGTGAAAATATTTTTATGTATAAACCTGGAAGGGGTGGCAACGAAAAGGAAATACTTGGAATAAAAGAAGTGAATGAAAAGTTTGGAATTTCTAATCCTACTCAGGTTATTGATATACTGGCATTGGCTGGCGATTCTTCCGATAATATTCCAGGAGCACCTGGTATTGGTGAGAAAACAGCACAAAAACTTATTTCTGAATTTCAGTCTGTGGAAAATCTTCTAAACTCTACGGATAAACTGAAGGGTAAGCAAAAAGAATCGCTCGAAATGAATAAAGCCCAGGTAGAGATGTCGAAAAAGCTTGCAATTATCGAAACAAATGTTCCTATAGATATTGATATAGATAGTCTGAAATTGATTGAACCGGATAAGAAAAAGCTGGCAAACCTGTTTGATAAACTTGATTTCAGAAATCTCAAAAAACGAATTATTGGTGAAGAACCTAAAGCAAGTGTTTATGTACAGGGTTCTCTTTTTGGTGATGTAATGCCAGTAACTCAGAAAGCTATTGTTGAGCCTTCATTTAAAGCTTCAGAAGTTAATTACCAGCTTGTTTCTACTCTGGAAGACCTTATTCCCTTTATCGATAAAGCTTTGAATGGTAATGAAATATGTTTCGATACTGAAACTACTGGATTAAATGTCTTTCAGGATAAACTAATAGGTATTTCACTATCTGTTGCTGAAAAAGAAGCGATGTATCTTAATTGTAAAGATGAATCAAATACAAAACTATTTGTTTCTGAATTAAACAAGCTCTTTTCAAACGAAAAGATAATTAAGATAGGACACAATCTAAAATTCGATATGCAAATGCTTGTGAAATATGGAGCAGTTTTTAAAGGTCCTTATTTCGATACAATGGTTGCCCACTATCTTCTGAATCCTGATGGACGTCATAAACTTGATGATGTTGCAATGGATAAGTTCAATTATAAAATGATACCTATTGAAGATTTAATTGGTAAAAAGGGGCGTAGCCAATTGAATATGGCCTCTATTGATATTAATACTGTTAAAGATTATTCTTGCGAGGATGCCGATTTTACCTATCGTCTTTATAAAACCTTAAAGCCAGCTTTGGAAAAGGATTCTATTTTACAATTGGCAGAAGATATTGAAATGCCGCTGGTTGAAGTATTGTTCCATGTGGAACAATCGGGATTTAAGCTGGATTTATCAGCGTTGAGCACATATAATATTCAGCTTTTGACTGAAATTGAGGAAGAACAAAAGAAAATATACGAACTTGCAGGTCAACCTTTTAATATAGGTTCACCGAAACAATTAGGACAAATCCTTTTCGAAAAATTAAAAATAATTTCAAATGCTAAACTGACTAAGACAAAACAATATAGTACAGGGGAGGATGTGCTTCAAAAAATAGTTAGTAAACATCCTATTGTTCCCGAAATCCTCGAATACCGGTCACTTACAAAACTCCAG
>JAHEEB010001008.1 GCA_024640925.1 Bacteroidota bacterium
GCTAAGAACAATAAGCAAACTCTTCCGGTTCACTGCAAACAAAGTCGTTTGCGATTTGCACCCGATGTATCTGTCTACCCAATATGCCGAGGGTCTTGAATTACCTATTGTTTATGCCCAGCATCACCATGCTCATATTGCCGCATGTATGGCTGAATATGGAATTAGTGAGCCGGTAATCGGCGTTTGTTATGATGGAGCTGGCTTTGGAACCGATCGAAAAACATGGGGAAGCGAAATAATGGTTTGCGATTATGCACATTTCGAACGAAAATTTCATTTTAAGTATGTTCCAATGCCAGGAGGCGATTCAGTTATTTCCGAACCATGGCGTACAGCTGTATCCTATCTGATCAATAGTAATCTCAAAGAGAATTGGAGGGAACTGGACTTTGTGAAGAATATTCCGGAAGAGAAACTGGAAAAGGTACTTATTGGATTGAACAAGAAGATTAATACTCCCGAATCGTGCAGTGCAGGGCGTTTGTTCGACGCTGTTGCCGGGTTAACGAACATTTGTTCACATACCAGCTATCATTCGGAAGCACCTATTCGACTTGAGAATTTGATTAAGCAGGAAACCAATGATTTATATCCTGTTGAACTGGACAGAGAAATTGATTGGCATAACACAATACAATGCATTGTTACTGATTTACTCAACAAAGTACCTGTTGACCTGATCTCCGCCAGATTTCATAATACTGTTGTATCTATTACAGCGAAAGTAATCTGGAAACTACATGCTGAAACTGGAATTGATAAAATTATTCTGTCTGGAGGTACATTTCAAAACAAATACTTAACAGGAAAAATTGTAGATTTATTAAATAATACACAGCTTAAGATCCATATTGCCAAACAGGTTCCTTTTAACGATGGAGGGCTTGCTCTCGGACAAATGGCCATAGCTGCTCATTCTGCTTAATTATGTGTTTAAGTATACCGGCTAAGATACTTGAGATTAATGGCCAACAAGGTAAGGCCTCAGTTGGCGGATCTGTCTTTGATATTGGATTGCAACTGGTTGAAAATGTTAAGGTAGGAGATTATGTTCTGGTGCATACAGGTTTTGCACTTGAAAAGATTAATGAAGAGGAAGCCCTGTTAACAATCCGATTATTGGATGAACTCTCGGAACATAGCAATATTGAACCATGAAGTATATCGACGAATACAGGGATAAAAGAGCCGTGTTTTCCCTTATTGAAAGCATTCGGAAGATTTCAAAAAAAAAGGTCCGGTTAATGGAAGTATGTGGCGGGCATACCATGGCCATTCACAGATATGGTATTCATAGTCTTCTTCCGGAAAACATCGAACTGATTTCTGGTCCCGGATGCCCGGTTTGTGTAACATCGCAGGTATATATTGATAAAATAATCGAATATGCCAAAATGCCCGGTAAAATTATTACTATATATGGCGATTTATTGCGTGTTCCAGGCACACAATCTACTCTTGATCAGGAAAAAACAAAGGGGTGCGATATTCGTATTGTTCAGTCAAGCCTTGATTCAATTAAGATAGCAGAAGAAAACAAAACAAAAGAGATCATTTTTCCGGCAATCGGTTTCGAAACTACAACGCCAGCAACAGCTATAGCACTTCTGGAAGCAAAAAAGAAAGGTTTATGTAATTTTTTCGTTGCTTCGGCTCATAAAATTATGCCCCCAGTCATGGAGGTTTTAATTAGGGATAATTCGGAAATTGATGGATACATTGGTCCGGGACATGTGAGTACCATTGCCGGCTCGAAAATATATGATAAACTGGTGAGCGATTTTGGGATTTCTATTGTTGTTTCAGGGTTTGAGCCTATAGACATCTTGCAAAGTATTTATATGCTCGTAAAGCAAATAGAGAGTAATGAACCCTGTGTTGCCATTCAGTATACACGGGCAGTAACACACGATGGAAACCTGAAAGCACAACAGATTGTTTCAGAAGTATTCGAACCAGTAACAGATACATGGCGGGGACTGGGTAAAATAGAAAAAAGTGGGTTAAAATTGAATGCGGGCTTTAGTTCTTTTGATGCCAATAAGCACTTTCCAGTTCATATCGAGGAAAAACCAGAACCTGCAAATTGCCTGTGCGGACAAATTCTGAGAGGCATAAACAAACCGACCGATTGTAAACTCTTTGCTCACTCATGTACACCCGAAATGCCAATAGGCGCATGTATGGTTTCGCCCGAAGGGACCTGTGCAGCATATTACCAGTATAGAAATCTCTTAAATCGAGATCCTAGGGTACCAGAAACAGACATTCAATAATTACTCTCTCGGGGAATGCTGCATAGATTGTAAAATTTCTTTCCTGAAAATTTTCTATCGCTTAAAATGAGACATTTAAACGGATT
>JAHEEB010001009.1 GCA_024640925.1 Bacteroidota bacterium
CAGTTCATTTCAGACTAAGGCAATTGAGAAAAATTCATATTTATTAAAAGCCGGACAGTTCTGCGATAATTATTACTTTGTTGACATGGGGGCGTTTAGGATATATACAAACGTAAAAGATAAAGAGATAACAAGCTGGTTTGCGTTTAAGGATTTCTTCTTTACGGAACTTGAGAGCTATTCAACCAAATCGCAGTCAGGTTTCAATATTCAGGCCATTGAAGACAGTATCGTTTTTTATATTTCTCGAAAAAACATGGATAGCTTTATGAATAAGTATCCTAAGTGGAGCGAGTTTGTTAGAAAAACATGGGAGTTTTCATTTGTTAAACTTCAGCAGGTTGTACTATCATTTCAAACTCAGTCAGCCGGTGAGAGATACGAAGATTTGTTTAAATATCCTGATTTTATTCAAAAGACGAAACAAGGGGATTTGGCTTCAATGATTGGAATAACAAAATATTCATTGAGCAGGTTGCGTCGTAAAAAATAGAAATTGCCATTTGACAATTTTGGGCGTTCATTAATTACGGAATTTTGTGGTGTTAACTACAAAATTTTATTCTATGAAATGGATTTATCTTTTATGTTCAGTTGGTTTAGAAGTAACAGCAACAACCTTGTTAAAAGTTTCAGAAGGAAACTCGAAATGGTGGTATACGATTATTTCAATATTGCTTTATACTCTATGTTTTTGGCTGATGGGTTATGCCATGAAATTATTTGAGCTGAGCCGTATTTATCCCATATGGGCATCATTGGGGATGATAGCAACAGCAATAATAGGATTTATTATTTACAAAGAACCGATAACAGTTTTAAAGATTGTTTCAATGTTTGTAATACTGATCGGAATAATTGGCTTAAATTGGCAGACAAGCAATTAAGATAGACTATTGTCGGTAAACTCGATGTTATTAAAGCAATAGCATCACAACATTGATTAAATGATAATCAAAATAAAAAAAAGATATCATAGGAAAATATTTTATATACAAGGTCTTTGTTCATTAATATTGGTCTTAGTTGTGGGTTCTGTGATATTTGAATACAATATAATAAACAAAGAAAGATGTATAAATATCTGTTATTTAAGTTCTAAATTGAATTCAAATCCACATTCAGGTTTTTATCCCTATAATGATTCATTACCTGCAAAACGGAATTACTGTATAATTGACATTAAACCTAAATCAGATTCTTTTTTTAAAAAAATAGAAGAATTGATTGTTCCAATTGAAAAAAACAAAGATACCATAAATGGGGTAAAGATTATTTTTAATAAAAACATCAAATATGGGCAGTATGTTAGAACCATTAATGTTTTATTGAAAAATAATATAAAGACATTCGTACCTTTTGGCGATACAATTTTTGTTTATTATTTAAATAGAAATAATCCAAATGATATTTTGAAAGACAACATACCAAGAGAAAGAATTATTTTTTATATGGAGTAATGTTAGCTTACTCAATATAATTTGTCCATTCAATCAAAACTATCATTAACCGCTGATTAATAAACAGACAAAGAGTATTTATTCTCCTTTTTTTACCTTTTCTATCACTATTCACTATTCAAAACAATCATATTATTAATAACTATTTATATACGCACATCTTGACAAAGGATTTAAATATTTGTAGCTTGTAACTTTGAATGATAATTTTAACAATAGAAAATTGTGGGTAACGACAATGAAAATCTAGCGGAAGGAGGTAAATCAATATTATCGGTAATTCCCCAGGTATTTTACGATTTCATAGCCAGAGTTATCCCTGGTAGTTTAATTATTATATTAAGTTTTATTACATACAAAGGTTCTGTTAATAAAGCATTTATTACATTTCTGCAACACAAAGATGAACTGCCATCATCTTTTATAGTAATATGTATGAGTTTGGTTGTTGCTTATGGTACGGCTATAATTCTATGGCGTCAAATAGAATGGATTAGGATAATATCGTGCAACAAACTCTTTTCTTGTAAGAAAGCCTCTTTATCTGAAATTGTAAACTCATATATTTACGACTATATAAAGAGCCAGAACTATTCAGCAGGCTCCAGAATAACCAAGTTGCGTGCAGAGGCGCACATGACCGAAGTTTTAACAATAGGCTTAATCTATAACCTGGTTTATAATACCATTTTATTAGTTTCAGAAAGGAACATATCTGATATTGCACGATTTGAACTGGAAATTTTTATTGTCCTCTTTATTTGTGGAACATTAACTACACGAAATTATTTCCGAAACAGATCTACCAGGGCTTTATATAATCACTATATAATATTTAAAGGACCAGATGTTACAGAAATTTCCAATGAACTAAAAAAACTTGAAGATAAAGTACAGAT
>JAHEEB010000263.1 GCA_024640925.1 Bacteroidota bacterium
CATATCCTTCATTTTGTAAAGTAAAGCTTACAATTTCCCGAATACTTTCAGAATCATCAACAAAAAGTATTTTTTTGCTCATTTTGATAGATTTTTGATGGTTTAATAATTAAAAAAATTCAACTTCATTTTGGTCAGTGGTATCCTTTTTTTTCTTGTTTTTCTGTTTTGTAACCATATTGTGAACCTCTCTTTCACTTTCCATGGTATATAGTTTTTTTAAATGATCAAGACGATCTTTGTCTATATCTTTCTTACTGACATTAATCTCTATCAATAAATCATCTAAAAAGATTATTATTTCTTTTACTTCCTTCTCAAATGTTTTGTAATATGCAACTTGTTCCAATGTAAAAACATCAATAGTATCAAGATAGAGAGAATTTATGAGTTTATTGCTATTACTTAATAATTTTTCCTTATAAAAACTTGTTAATTTCTTGGAGAAAGTACTAAAACCTTCAATTTTAGGTAATAATTCATTTTTTTTAACTAATTCTTCGGAGTGAAATGTTTTTTTAAATTGTTTTAAAACTTTAAACATTTTTCCATACCCATCTTCGAATTTTTTTAGTTCTTTATGGAGTTGTGATACAGGGCTGTATTTTTGTTCGTTTGTGTTTTGTTTCTCTATTTTGTCAAAAAGTTCTTTTAATTCTTCCAGATTAGCGCATTTGGCCTCGTTGTGAGCGATTGAATTTGAAAAGGTTGCCAAATCTGAATTAATCCCAATTATCATGTTATCAAGCTTCTCTACAATAAGGTGTAAAGAAAAAGCCTGGTTGGTTAGAAGTGGAAATTGTTCACCAAGTTTTGATAAAACAATTTGAATCTTTGATGTTTCAATTTTGCAGAAATGATTCCAGATATGAGAGTAATTATTTAAAAATGTATTAAGGTCGCTTATTTTATTTAATATCTTTTCAACGGCTTGCTGATATTCCTGGTTGGCATGAATTAACTGAGCAGATTGTAAAGTGCTGATATCTCTAATTTTCAATAGTTCCTTTGCATCAAGAATACCTTCTTCATTTAGAGATGATGTCAGATTTTCAGAAATTTCAAGATGAGCATCCTTAACATGTTCAATTTTTTGGCGGAGAATATCCTGAAATTGAAGATTGGTTATTATTTCTGAAGTAGATAATAACCTTTTGCTGTCTAAATCAGCTATTTGATTAATATATTTTAAACTTTGGCTATAAGTAGTACTAAAATAGTTCAATCCATCATTGATCTTATTTAATTGATCTCCTAATACTTCAATGCCGCTAAATATTCCCTCTTCTGCAAATTTAATAACATCATTGAGCTTATTACATAAGAGGTAAATGCTTTTTTCCTGTTCTTCGGAACATTGAGACAGATTGTTAATTTGTTCGTTTATTTTCTGATGATCCGCAGTAACTAAAGGATCGAATCTTAGATTGGTGAAAAGGAGCCGTATCGTGCTTAAGTCTTGTTTTAGGTTACTAACAATAAGCAAAATATAATTAAGCTCTTTGTAATTTCTTTTTAGGTAGTCGAGGTATCCTTTAAGAGAAAGGTTTATATCTTCTGTCGAAAAACTTTCACTATTGACTAACTCATTAAATGCACCATCATTATTGGTCTCTATAAGGAAATTTACGAACTCCTGTGAGGCTGCAGAAATTTTTTCCAGGTTGTTGTAATACTTCTTAAAGTTTGTGTTAAGTATAACGAAATCCTTTACGGAACAATCGATTAGGCCATTTATTTTCGTGTTTACTTTTTCGAAAATATGAATAGCATCTTCGAGAATTTTTTTATTTGTTAACGGGTTGCTTGTCACAGTTTATTTAAATAAATGGTTGCTAATATAAATATAAGATGAACCACTATCTAAATAAAATAATATAAGTGATATTTATCACCAATTGTTGGTGATTTGTATTATTATCTTTTCTGTGAAGGAATTAAACGATGCGTTTTTGTTTGTTATGTGCAGGATAAATACGTTGAATCGTATTTAGGAATTTGTATGTATCAATTGGTTTGGTGAATATGAGATCAACACCAAGTTTCTTTATAATATATAAATAGTAGGGATTTCCTCCTGACATGGCAACAATAGGAATATTCGGATACAAATCATCAACCCGTTCAATTAGCTCTATGCCCTCCATGTTAGGCATTAATAAGTCTGTTACTAATAATTCGTATGGTCTTTGGTTCAGCTTTATTAATGCATCAACCCCATCTTTGGCAGTATGTGTTTCAAATCCCAGGTTATTTTCTATGAGATACTTGATATATTTTCTATCAAGAATATTATCATCTACAACTAATACACTCATTACATAAATCTTTCTTGGATTTACGTTTATGATGGTGTATGGTTATGTATATTCGATTAACGAAGGTTATTTAATGATGAGATGATAAAAAAACCATGTATAGGTAATATTAAGGGATAAAAAGATTAATATCCTTGTAAAACAGATTCAACTTTATTTACAAGATATTGAAGGTCTATTGGTTTTTTAACAAAATCTATGGCACCCATATTCATAATCTTTTCTATGTTTTCTTCATCTGTTAGTGCCGAAACCACAATAACAGGGGTGTTTTTTGTTGCACTGTTCTTTCTAATTTCTTCAAGAAAGTCAAAACCACTTATTTTAGGCATTAACAGGTCAAGTAAAATAAGATCGGGTTTATTTTTTTCAATTAGAGAGTAAGCTTCTTTGGCGTTAAGGGCAGTTTCAATTTTGTACCCCTTTTCATCAAGAATAGCTTCTAATAAAACTACATTTGTTGTAGAGTCATCAACAACCAGTATAGTATAGTCTTTATTATCTGCCATTATACCTTTTTTTCAAGTTAATAATAATATCTTTTGATAAAAAATTGTTTGCTTTATGTAAATATAACTAAAAATGACTGAAAATAACAAGCCTGTCAATAAAATATAATTTTAACATTTATTATTGTATTATAATGATTTAAATCACCTTTTATTCAGCAATAAGCTTTGAAATACCATTTTTTTTGTTAATTTTAATAGAGAATAACTTTAACATATTTGTTGATGGTTAAAACAGGATTGAAAGAAAAAGAGCTCATCCCTTTTGAGCAATGTCTATCTCCAAAGGAGAAAGAAGAAATCAGACAAAACAGCAATTCTGTAGTTTATAATAAAAAAGAAATAATTTTTCGACAAAATACCCGAACATCACATATTATGTTTGTGAATGACGGAATGGTAAAGATATTTAAAGAAGGCCGTAATAAAAAGTTCATCATTCTCAAAGTAGCTGTCCCCAGTGATTTTTTGGGATTGCTTTCAATTTATGGCAGGGATACACATCAGTATTCTGCCTCTGCTGTTGAACAAACTGAAATTACATTTATCGATATTACAACTTTTAACAGAATTCTTTATTCTAATGGTGAGTTTGCAGAGAAAATAATTAAAAAGATAAGCAATGATGGCTTGTTTATTTTCGAGAGGCTTATGAGTCAATCTCATAAGCAATTGCCTGGAAGAATAGCTGATGTTATTTTGTATTTCTCTGAAAAAATATTTAAAGCAGAAACCTTTGAGTTTCCTTTTACCAGACGAGAACTTGAAGAATTAGCCGGAACTACAAAAGAAAGTTTTATCAGAACACTTGCAGAATTTAAAAATGATAAGATAATTGATCTGGATGGCTCAAATGTTAAGATAAATAGTTTAAAGATTATTAAAACATTAAGTCAACTTGGCTAAAAGAGCTTATATATGTCAAGAAAGCTACGTGTATTAGTCACAGATGATATATTTACAAATCGTCTGTTGTTGTCAGAAATATTAAAAGATTTAGGTCACGAATATTTTCTGGCGCAAAATGGCAAAGAAGCTGTTGAAGAACTAGCCCTCAGGGATTATGATATTGTTTTAATGGATATTGAAATGCCGGTGATGAATGGTGTAGAAGCAACACGTTATATAAGAGAAAGTTTAAGTGCTCCCAAAAATATGATACCGGTTGTAGCTCTTACAGCTCATAACCCCAAATTATTTTTTAACGATTTTAAAGATGTTGGATTTTCTCAATTGTTAACAAAACCATACTCTATCCTTAAAATTAAAGACCTATTTGATCAATTTGCTGCTAACCTGGAATAGAAACATCATAATGATTGAAAGTTATTTGTAAAATTGGAGTTTAGTAATTTTATAATGTTTTCAAGCCCTTCCTGATCTGTTTCGTCAAAAGCTTCTGTTTTATTGCTGTCAATATCAAGAATAGCGAGCACTTCATCATTTCCATTAAAAATAGGAATAACAATTTCAGATTTTGATCGTGAGTCGCATGATATATGTCCGGGAAATAATTCTACATTGGGTACAATTATAGCTTTTTTATTTATAACCGACGACCAACAAACACCCTTGGGATATTCAAGGGTTTGACAAGCCAGGGGACCTTGGTATGGGCCAACCTGTAATGAATTGCCCAATTTAAAATAAAATCCGATCCAAAAAATGTTTTGCATTTTGTGGTATAAAACCGCATTAATTGTAGAAAGCTGAGAAATAAGGTTTGGACTCCTTTCAAGTAAGGGCGAGAGTTGATTGATTATTCGCTGGTATTTTTGCTTTTTTGAATTCATTAATGACCGAATATAAAAAAAATAATCCACAAAGTGGATTATTCTATTTTTTAAGGCATAAAAGCAGTTTATAGTATTATGCAGGAATAAAATTATAACTGCGTATAACTTTAAACAGGTTGTGGGGTAGGGGTTTAAGAATAAATCTTAATTCTCCTTTTTCGTATAAAACATAATGATAATAAGTAAAACACTGGAGGTTGGTAGGAATAATTCCCAGAGTAGATAATTCGGCTTCTGAAAGGCAAGAACCATTTTGAAGTTTTTGGGCGGGGGCTTGTACTAATGTATTCATAGTATTATGAAATTTGATTCCGCCACTAAACTACTATAAAGATGGGTTTATAGTCAACAGGATGAGGGTGATATGAATTTCTGAGTAGTGATGATTTATATCACCTTGCTAATCATTGACATGTTTATGTTGTGTTTTGTAAATAAAAGATATTCAGTTGCATAGTGCATTTTTTTTGTCAACTATTGTTATTAACAATTCATATTCGAAAGAAATAGTAAACAATAAAATAGTTGAGTATACAAACAATAATTCTTAAAGTAATTAGTATTCTTTTGTTGAACTCTATTATTTACAGTTTGGGTTACGGATTAACCCTGAATTACATATTGGTAACAGCATTTTGCAAAAAATGCCGGGTTAATCTTTCAGAATTATTTTTTTATAATTATTTGAGTTCAGATCAACTATTTTTAGCAAATATAAGCCTGATGGTATGTTGTCTGCCGGCAATATATTTAAATCTGCTGGTACCAGTTTGTAGCTTTTTATCAGTCGCCCTGAAATATCATATAAGTTGGCCATAGTAATGATAGTAACTGTTCCTTTAACAAATATTTCATTGTCAACTGTATAGATATTGAAAACAGGATTTTCATTATTCGTATTGGTGCTGATTTTAGAGGTGTGTAGGTAGAACCGTCCAATTCCATAAGTGTTTGAATCAATATATATTGAATAAGAATTATTTTTTTCAAGAGCTGTAAAGCTATTCAAAAGCCGATCTTCCAGTACAGCTGTATAATTTTGAGGTAATGAGGTTATATCTGCTGTAAAAGAAACCAGTCCTCCGTTTTTACAATCAAATCCTATTGGTACGACCATATTTTCCAAATCGTTGTTAGGTAAACATTGAACCATAAAACTAACGCCATTATCTTTAACTAACCGGGAATACAAAATAAATGAGGGATTGCCGCCTAAAAGTCCTGCATCGTATGTGACATCAAGTCCACGTGTCATGTTGTCGTTAAAAGTTATTGCTGTGGATGCCAAATGGTCTTCGGAACTTACCTTCAGATTGATACCTGACCAGGATGTGCCTGCTGCTTTAAAAAAAGTATTTGTGTTTTCATGGATTCGCATTGAACTTGTAAAGCTCATAGTTCCACCACCTTCTTTTACTTTTACTATGAATCCTTGTCCTGGTTGAATATAATCCTGGTCAAGGACTTGTTTATCTGTTACAAATCCTGAATTACAAATTACTTTATAATAGTTTACCCCTGCTTCTCTTGTAGCATCTTCATCCCAGAGATAAAGCGCAGCAAAGCTGGAATCAAATTGTGAGGTATTGGTTGTTAGGAAATTATCAGTGGTTGTTGCATCAATAGTAACACCAATAGAGCAGGGGAACGGATTACCTAAACTATTCCAGCCGTTTCTATCTCGGGTTAAAGTTACATCTGT
>JAHEEB010000264.1 GCA_024640925.1 Bacteroidota bacterium
ACGAGGAGATTCTTGCAAAAAGAGCTGGTTTGACCCGCGATATGGTTTACCAGTATTTTCTGAGGCTTAGTAAAATGAATGTTATTAAATATATACCCGGTAAAAAATCAGCCCTGATTGTTTTTATGGAAGAGAGATTACCCGATCGTTCGGTTTATATATCCCCTGAAAATTTTCATCATCGTAAGGAACGATACAAAACCCGAATGGATGCTATACTTAACTATGCTTTTAACCCGTCAACCTGTCGTACCCAAATTCTGCTCGATTATTTTGACCAGAAAGACTCAAAGGAATGCGGTCAATGCGATTATTGCCGAAACAAATCCAAAACTATTAACTTCGAAGAACTGGAAAAAATAGAACTACATATTATGCAAATGCTTGAAAATAAAGTTTTAACCCCCGAAGAACTGTCGGCTCATTCCAAATTCGACCCCGAAAATTTCTCGTTTGTGGTTACCAGAATGCTTGAGACGGAAAAGATAAAATACAACGCTAAGGGACAATTAATGAAGAATGTGTCAATTTAAATAATCCAGATATAGCCTGTTCGTTGTTTTTTTACACTCTTTAAATTTGGTTTTGATGCTTTATCTACACAGATCTAATCGGTAAATAATCGTTTTTAACCACTACGAATAATCGTTCCAAAGAACTGTCACAATATGAAACATTTGTAAAGATAAAACTTGAAAAATACCCAGACACATCATCCTCCCAGATGCATGATTGGCTAAAAGAGTTTGATGAAAACTTCCCCAAGGTCAACCCTAAAACTGTTTACAACTTTGTTATATGGGTCAGGCAGACATATGCCATTCCAGAAACAAAACAGGAACGCGAATACTTAATTGTTGAGGAGCTCCCTTATGGGAAACAGGCCCAGGTTGATTTTGGGGAATATAACATGCACGCGTAGCGGGGGCGTAAAAAAGTATATTTTTTCGCCACTAAAGATCTTTCATTGTCAGTTGAATTCTTTTCCGGGCTGCATCTACCTCCAGAACCTTCACTTTCACATGCTGGTGTAAATGAACAACTTCGTTCGGATCGGAGATAAATTTGTTGGCAAGCTGAGAAATATGTACAAGCCCATCTTGTTTTACTCCAATATCTACAAAAGCACCAAAATTTGTGATGTTAGTAACAATGCCGGGTAATGTCATGCCAGGCTTAACATCCCCAATAGTCCGTATTCCCTGGTCAAATTCAAATACTTTTATTGTTGTACGTGGGTCGCGGCCGGGTTTAGACAATTCACCAATAATGTCATTCAGTGTAGGAAGACCAAATTTTTCGCTCACATATTGTTTTAACTCGATTTTTTTTCTGAGTTCTGCGTTAGAAATCAATTCTAAGACTTCAGTTTTCAGATCCTTGGCCATCTTGTCCACTATGTGATAGCTTTCGGGGTGAACGGCACTGTTATCCAGAGGATTTGAGGCATTCCGAATTCTAAGAAAACCTGCTGCCTGTTCAAAAGCTTTAGGACCAAGACGTGGAACCTTCTTTAACTCACTCCTCGATTTAAAGGCGCCATTCTCTTTCCTGTAATCGACAATATTCTGGGCTAACTGTGAGCCTAACCCTGAAACATAGGTCAATAAATGTTTGCTGGCTGTATTTAAGTCAACTCCAACAGCATTTACACAGCTTTCTACAATCTGATCAAGGTTTTCCTTTAATTTGTGTTGATCAACATCGTGCTGATATTGTCCTACACCAATCGATTTCGGATCTATTTTTACAAGCTCAGCCAGAGGATCCATTAAACGTCGGCCAATTGAAACGGCACCTCTCACCGTAACATCATAATCGGGAAATTCTTCGCGGGCAACCTTAGATGCCGAATATACAGATGCTCCGGCTTCGCTTACTACAAAGACCTGGATATCGCGGTTATACCTTATCGATTTTACAAACTGTTCGGTTTCGCGGCTTGCCGTTCCATTTCCTATGGCTATTGCTTCTATTTTATATTGTTCTACCAAAGTCGAAATTTTGTTTTTCGACTGGGAGTATTCATTTTGAGGAGGATGTGGAAAAATTGTAGCATTGGTAAGTAGATTGCCGTTATTATCTAAGCAGACAACTTTGCAGCCAGTTCTATAACCAGGATCGAGAGCCAAAATTCTTTTCTCTCCTAATGGTGATGACATTAATAATTGACGCAGGTTTTTACCAAATACACTGATTGCTACATCATCGGCGGCTTCTTTTGCTTTTGTTCTGAATTCAGTTTCTATCGAAGGTTGTAAAAGCCTTTTATAGCTGTCACGTATGGCTTGTCTTACATGATCCGATATATCATATACCCCTTTTACCAATAGTTCATCCAACTTATCTATGGCTTTATCCGCATCCGGATCTATTCCAATTTTCAGCATTCCTTCCTCTTCACCCCTGAACATGGCAAGTAACCGGTGCGAAGGACATTTTTTCAATGGCTCGGAAAACTCGAAATAATCGGTATATTTAGCAGCTTCTTCTGTTTTTCCTTTTACCAGCTTTGATTCAATTATAGCTTCCTGCTCAAATAAATGACGAATTATGTTCCGTGCCCTGTTATTCTCACTTATCCATTCTGCTATAATGTCTCTTGCGCCCTGCAAAGCCTCCTCAATACTTTCTACCTGTTCATTCAGAAATTTCTCCGCTTTAACTTCAATATTCTGTTCCTGTTGCTTCATAATTATAGCGGCCAGGGGTTCCAACCCCTTCTCGCGTGCAATGGTGGCCTTTGTTCTTTTTTTTGGTTTATAGGGCAGATAAATATCTTCAAGCTCAGAGGCAAGTGTGGCATTTTCTATCTTACTCTTAAGTTCCGGGGTAAGTTTGCCTTGTTCATCTATCGAATTAAGTATGGTATCACGGCGTTTATCCAGCTCTTGTAAACGTTTCAATTCTTCACGCACAAAAGCGACCATTTCTTCGTCCATGCTACCCGTCATCTCTTTACGATACCGGCTGATAAAAGGTATAGTAGCCCCTTCCTCCAATAATTTTACGGTATTGGCAACATTCTTGTCTTTCAGGTTTTTAGCAGAAGAAATTATGCGTATATATTTTTCCATGACTTATTATGAAATTTAAGGACTCAAATGTAATAGAATTGAACCCAAAATTGACAATAGAAAACGATAAATTAACCCAAATTACATAATAACGCAACAGACATAAGCAAAATCTACTGATTATAGAAACATAAATGTGAACTCAAAAAATTGATATTGAAAATCTTTTCTTATACATAAGAATTAAGATGAGTTTTTTCAATTCATTATAAGCCTTACCAGGTCAACAAAAATCTGATAATTATGACATTTTTTTATTTCTTTTAACAAGCTCAGTTGAATATAATTTTTAGATATGATTAAAAAAAAGTTACTTTGTAAATAAATTCAACCTACCAATGTTACCAAAAATTACAGTGATATTACCCTTTCACCGCGATTCTGAATGTCTTTTGGATGCGATCGAGAGTATTCAATGTCAAACCTTCAATGATTTTGAATTAATCTTAATTAATTATAATTCGGACGATGCTACATTTCATTTAGCAAGCAGTTATGCTTCTAAGGATAAACGGTTAAGGCTTATCGAAGAGCCAACCATTTGTTTGGCTGATGCCCTTAACAAAGGGATTGAGAAGTCTACATCACCATATATAGCAGTAGCATATGCTGGTGATATATCCTATCCCGACCGTCTTGAGAAGCAGATTAATTATTTGGAAAATAACCCGGATGTCGGACTGGTGGGAACACGTGTAAGGTATATTACTTTGTCCGAGGATCCTGAACATCTGGAATACCTGAATCAATACTTTCAATGGAGTAATCGTATTATTACTCACGAAGATATTTCTGTAAACAGGTTTGCTGAATCTCCAATGATTCATTCAACCATTATGTTTCGCAGCTCAATTGTCGATGAGTATGGCGGATACATGAGGGGTGATTTTCCTGAAGATCATGAACTTTATATGCGCTGGCTGGAAAAGGGCGTAAAAATGTATAAACTCCCTGATGTGTTGTGCGATTGGACTGAAGAACCTGATCGTATTTCGGTCTACCAGGAAAAGTATATCGACCAGGCTCTGTTTGAGATGAAAAGCCGGTATGTTATTACCTGGATGAAAGAAAACAATAAGTTTTATCCTGAGGTAGTTGTTTGGGGCGCTGGACGGACATCGCGCCAGCGGTTTTTTATTTTGCACGAATTAGGAATGCACGGGAAATTCTATATCGATTTACGGGCAAATGAAGAAAGAAAGGTAATCCAATATCAGCATACTCCTCCAGCTGGCATGAATTTTATACTGGTTTATGTTTCAAACCGTATTTCGCGAGAAAAGATTAGGGTTTTTCTAATCGAATTAGGTTATACCGAAGGAAAAGATTTCATCTGCATTGCCTGAAATCAATTAAAAAAAATATTTATCTGAGTTTTTGAACATTTAAGTTTCACCGATGTTTAAAAACCAGGTAATTTTTCATTTATGATAACTATTATTTCTCCTGCAAAAACACTAAATTTTAAAACTCAGAGTCCGATTAGCGATTTTAGCCAGCCATTATTTGTTAATCAGGCCGCAAAACTTGTTAATGAGCTTGTCAAGCTAAATCCTTCCGAGTTAAAGGAGCTTATGGATATTAACAATGGGCTTAGCGAACTAAATTTTATTCGTTATTCTAAATGGGAACTTGTTCACTCGACAGCTAATTCTAAGCAGGCAATATTTGCCTTTAATGGCGAGGTCTATAATGGGTTTAATGCATCCCGGATTACTTCTGAACAGGCTGAATTTGCGCAGGAGCATTTAAGAATTCTTTCTGGATTGTATGGAATATTGCGGCCTTTAGATTTGATTCAACCTTATCGCCTCGAAATATCAACAAAAATATCAACCAACCATTTTAAAAATCTTTATGAATACTGGACCAAAACAATTACAGCACAGATTAATAAGGAACTTGAACAACATTCATCAAAGGTTTTGGTAAACCTTGCCTCCAATGAGTATTCCAGGTCTATTCAAATAAAGAAAGGAACTGGACAGATTATTACTCCTGTTTTCAAAGAGTTAAAAGGAAACGTTCTGAAAGTAATAGTTGTTTATACAAAGAAAGCACGTGGACAAATGGCACGATTTATTGTAGACAATAAAATTGATACTCCGGAAGATTTAAAATTTTTTGATTCGGATGGATATTTTTTTGATGAGGCATTATCAAGTGACAAAGAATGGGTGTTTACAAGATAGTAAGTCGAACTTCTGACTTTATTCATATTAATACCCATATATATCTTTCCATGATTTTCTTAATTTCTCAATTAATTCATTTTCACGGGCATTGTTTTGTGGAGTATAAATTATTGTTCCTTTAATGTCTTCGGGCAGATAGTTTTCTTTAACAAAATGGCCTTCGAACTCGTGGGCATATTTGTATTCTTTCCCATATCCGATATCTTTCATCAACTTGGTAGGTGCATTCCGCAAATGAAAGGGTACAGGCAAATCGCCTGTTTTTGATATAAGAGCTTGGGCTTCATTTATTGCCATGTATGCCGAATTGCTTTTAGGAGATGTAGCTAAATAAATAGTTGTCTCCGACAAAATTATTCTCGATTCAGGCCATCCAATCATATTAACAGCCTCGAAACATGTTTTGGCAATTAGCAGAGCGTTCGGATTAGCAAGGCCAATATCTTCGGCAGCCAGGATAACTAATCGCCGGGCAATAAACTTTACATCTTCTCCACCTTCAACCATCCTGGCTAACCAGTAAACAGCAGCATTTGGGTCGCTTCCCCTTACCGATTTTATAAAAGCCGAAATTATATCATAGTGCTGTTCCCCGGCCTTATCATAAATGGCCAGATTCTGTTGAATATGCTTCTTTACATCTTCGTTATAAATAGTAATGTGATCTTTCTTTTCCGGTAAAATGGAGTTCACTACTATTTCAAGTATATTCAATAGTTTTCTGGCATCGCCACCGGAATACCTGAGCATTATTTCGTATTCTTCAACAGTAATATCAAGCGTTTTCAGGAACAAATCATTTTTTAATGCCCTGTTTATTATCAGAATCAAATCATCCTTTTCTAGGTTTTTAAGCATGTATACCTGGCACCTCGATAAAAGAGGTGAAATAACTTCGAACGATGGGTTTTCCGTTGTAGCACCAATCAGCGTAATAGTTCCAGACTCAACAGCGCCGAGCAGAGAATCTTGCTGGGCTTTATTGAAACGGTGGATTTCATCGATAAATAGTATGGCATTGGGCGAATTAAAGAAGTGTTGCTTTTT
>JAHEEB010001010.1 GCA_024640925.1 Bacteroidota bacterium
CGATAACGATTAACAAACCCTATAACCGGAACATCTTTTGAAAGAATCTCCATTGCTTGTAATGTATTAGCAATATCATCCGGATGAACATAATCCAAAAAAGGTTTGGACATCAGTTCTTCGCGTTCATAGCCCAGAATTTTTAACCATGAAACATTTATTCTTCTGAAATTACCTTTCAAATCGGTAATACATAAAAGTTCCAATGCTACATTAAAGAATTGATCCAATTCTTCGCTGATACGTTTGATTTCTGCTTCTGCTCTTCTTTGCGATGTAATATCTTCATATGTGCCTGCCAGTCCAAATACAACACCATCCATATTTTTCAGTGGCACTTTATTAACTCTTACCCATACTTCATTCTTATTTTCATCTACTTTATGCAATTCTTCATAGTTAAGTTTCGAAATTCCTGAGTTCATTACTTCCAGATCGTCTTTTTTATATTTTTCTGCAAGCTCTTTTGGATATATATCGGAGTCGCTTAACCCAATAACTTGTTCGGGGCTTAAATTTAACTCCCTGGCTGCAACCATATTTATACCCAGAAATCTGGCTTTCTTGTCTTTCCAAAAAACTCCCTGGGGTATGGTATCGAGAATAAGTCTTAACATTTGTTTTGACTGAAATATTTCTTCATCTGCCAGCTTTCGTGCAGAAATATCCATAACCGAAGCGTGAAGAAACTCTTCACTTTCGTATGATGTATAGTTTGTATGAACTTCAACCGGAATTATTTTATTTGATTTGGTAATTATTTTTGTTTCAAATGTTTTATGTTTCTTCTGTCTTAACTCTTCTAAATGACCTTTCCACACTTTCTCATCAAACTCTTGACTAATTATATATACAGATTTAACAAGCAATTCTTCGGTTTTATACCCTGATAGCTCTGAAAATGCTTTATTTAAATAGACAATAATTCCTTTTGAATTAAACCATATTATTGGCATATTCATATCATCTACAGTCAATTGGGTCAGGAAAAGCTTTTTTTCAACTTTTTTTCGTTCCGTCAGATCATAGAAAAGTGTTTGAACAACAACTTTTTCTTCAAAAACGATTGGCATGCTAACAATCTCGACATCTAATTCACTTCCATCAATTCTCAGAAGCTTGATTTCCAAAGGAGGAACATTCTCTTTATTTTCCAAAACAAGCCTGGTTCGCTGAGTCGTTATTTCCCTATAATCCGGATGAATAAAATTATCTATCGAAGTATTAAAAAAACGTTCAGCATCAGCATCATTAATTGCAAATAGCTTAATTGCAGATTTATTTGCAAAAAGTAATCTTGTTTCATCACGAATAATTATTGATAAAGGGGAACAATCAACCAACATACGGTAATAATTCTCACTTTTTTTCAAGGCTTTCTCTTTCGAAAGAAGCAGAATATTCTCCGATCGGAGTTTTTGATTCTCCTGCCTTAATCGTTCAATTTCTGATAAACTTGAATTCTCGGTTTTATCCTTTTTGCTAATCATATAATGCGATTGAGAAAATGCCTGCTTAATAAATTATTGAGGATTTGAGTTATATTTTGATTAAATAATTTAAATAATATTAATCCCCTTTAGTTATCTCGCTTTTATTTTTGAAATGAATAGGTCGTATTGCCAGATCACTAAACAGAAGTTTGATTTTGACACTCTAAATAAATATAAAGTACTAATTATAGGTAATTTACAAATTATTAACCAATTATCAAAAGTTTTTACTGATTGAATAGAACTATGAATCATATATCCTGACTAAAAAACCTAAAAGGATATTATTGGAAAAATAAATTATTTTTGCAGGCACAAATACTACATCAGATGGAATATATTTTTGAATTACCTTTTAAAGTCAGGGACTATGAATGTGATTTACAAGGCATCGTGAATAATGCTGTATATCAAAATTACCTGGAGCATACACGACATGAGTTTCTGGAACATGCAGGTTTGAGCTTTGCAAAAATGCATGATGAAGGCATAGATGCCGTGGTTATTCGCATTGAGATAGATTATAAGTTCCCATTAAAAAGTGGAGACCTATTTGTCTGCAGACTAAATACAGAACGTGAAGGAAATTTAAAATTTGTTTTCTTCCAGGATATCTATCGATTATCGGATGAAAAATTGTGTATTAAATCTAAAATTACTGCCGCCTGCATTAACAACAAAACCGGAAGACCTGTGGTACCAAATGAATTGGTTGAAACAATTGAAAAATATTCTTTGACAAAAAAGGATTAACCGATTTACCTTTTGTTAAGAGAGTCCATCAGATTGTTATAATTGAAAATCCATTTTGTGTAATTTTTATTGTTGCCCAGCGAAACAATATAAATATCATGAAGCAT
>JAHEEB010000265.1:0-1404 GCA_024640925.1 Bacteroidota bacterium
ATTAACCAAGATGGGATTCTATGTTAGATTTATCTTCCTTTGTAAGTCAAACGAACAAATTAATGTTCTATTCTTTGATGCTTCAATTCTAATTTTACTCTAATAATTTTACTTTGATAGGTATTAAAATTGACTAACTCCGCATTTAGAGCCCTTTAAAGTGGGGAAAGAAAAATAAAATGATTGGTTCGAGAAGACACCAACCAAGGCTTAGAAGTGTTTCAATTTAAATTTTACTTCATTACAATCAATAGCAAAGCTATTTTGTATTTTCAAATTTATAACCTACACCTTTAATAGTTACGATGCTTTTTTCACCTATCTTTTCTCTCAGTTTCCGAATATATACATCAATAGTCCTATCTCCCACATAAATGTCGGAGCCCCATATCTGAGAAAATATTTCATCGCGGGTAAAAACCCTTGATGGTTTGGAAGTAAGTAATTGAAGGAGTTTAAATTCTTTTCGGGGTAAAATTATTTCATTTTCATCCAGAGTAACCATATGTTTTTCCGGATCAATTATAAGATTGCCTAAATTAATTATTGATGACTCAGGTTCAACATTATTCAAAGTCCTCTGTCCGTAACGTTTCATCATAGCCATTAAACGTGTAACTAACAACTTCGGTTTTATTGGTTTTGATATGTAATCATCGCCACCAGCCTGAAATCCGGCTATTTGCGAATAATCTTCGGATCTTGCGGTGAGAAAAACAATCATGGTTTTAGCATGAGAAGGGTTTTCCCTCAATTTCTCACAGGTTTCAATTCCATCCATATCCGGCATCATAACATCAAGTAATATAATCTCCGGAAGCACTTTATCTGCAAGTTTTAGAGCATCGCGTCCATTGTTTGCCGTGTAAATCCCAAATCCTTCTTTCTTTAAATTGTATGATAAAAACTCAAGAATATCCGGATCATCATCAACTATAAGTATTTTAATATTGCTGGTTTTCATTGTTTATCAAGGTATTGAATTGCAACAAAAATAGGCTAACTTATAGAGTGTAACATTAATTTAAAGTTATGATTTAGGGTTATCAGGTTAATTCTATTTTAAAAAGGTTTACACTAATTTAACCTTAGAAATGTAAATTTCACTTTCGGTGAAGAATTCTTTGTGAAATGCGATAAAGGTTAATAATTTCAAAATTATTTATCTCCTAAGAACTCAGCAAACCACTTCCCTGAATCTTTTAAAATTCGTTTTTGAGTAAGATAATCGATGTATACCAATCCAAAACGGGGTGAGTAGCCTTCTCTCCACTCGAAATTATCCGTTAACGACCACACAAAATAACCTTTTACTGGTATTCCTTGCTTTTTTGAGTTTAAAACATGTTCCAATGTAGCTTTAAAATAATCAACACGTTTACTGTCATTTATTGATCCATCTGA